>CAIWTN010000016.1 GCA_903915625.1 uncultured Pseudomonadota bacterium
CCAAAGGCGATTTGGCGTCAGCTTTACGCCAAATTCTGAAGCTTTAGCCATCTCGATCACTAGTTGTGCGGGATTGATCACGACTCCAGCAGCCAAGGCGCTGACCTGGCCGTCATGAAATATCCCACTCGGGAGTTGATGCAGGACGATCTTTTTCCCGTCCACATAGAGCGTGTGACCGGCGTTGTTTCCGCCTTGATAGCGCACGACGAGATCCACATCTGCGGCGAGCGAGTCGATCCACTTGCCTTTGCCCTCGTCGCCCCATTGGGCCCCGATTAGTACCGTAGCCGGAGCATCAGGAGAAGAGTTGACGCCTGTGACCACCGTCTTGCTATCTTTGGATGTAGCGCTCATCGGATTGTCTTTCTGCGGAAAATGCTCACAATTGCCCTATCTATTCGCCACTTTTTTAGACGACCCAATGCCGGCTGTCCACTGGAAGTCACGGCAGGGGCGTGATATGGAACCACTTTGCGCGGGTTGATAGCAGGTTGATAGGAGAAGCAGAGTGACATCTCGTTCGGTGGATGCGGATCATGCGGCAGTTCAGTCATTACAGGCAGCTCAATCAGGGCATCAGCAACTTTGGGCCATCACGCCCCTGGATGGTCGTTACGGACCCCAGCTTGCCGGCCTAGGGCACATAGTTAGCGAAGGGGCGCTCATCGGTTACCGGGTGCAAGTCGAGGCCGAGTGGCTGCTTCACCTGAGTACTATCGAGCAGACCAAGGGCTATATCGAACTGTCTCCAGCATGCCGGCAGCTTCTGACTACACTGGCCCGTCGCGAAGGCACCGATTGGCAGCAGCAAGTGAAGGATATCGAGCGCACCACTAATCACGACGTGAAGGCCGTGGAGTACTTTCTCCAGAAGCGCCTTAGGGCCGCCGGAGCGCCGGACCGAACCCTGGCCTTTATCCACTTTGCCTGCACTTCGGAAGATATCAACAATCTGGCCTACGGCCTGATGCTGAAAGAGCTACGTCACACTAGGCTGTTGCCGTTGCTTGAGCAGGTCTTAGCGGACCTAGCTAGCAAGGCCGTTCAGTACGGCGATGTGCCGATGCTGGCCCGGACCCACGGGCAAACCGCCACCCCGACTACTTTAGGTAAAGAAATCGCGGTCTTTGGTCACCGTCTGCAGCGTCAGCTGATCCTGCTCAATGCCCTACCGATCGATGGCAAAATTAACGGTGCCGTCGGCAACTACAACGCCCACGTCGCGGCATTCGCCGGGGTCGACTGGCCGGAAGTTGCACGCAGTTTTGTCGAAGACCGCCTCGGTCTTAACTTCAATCCGCTCACGACCCAAATCGAGAACCACGACTCGGTCGTCGAGTTTGCCTCGGTGATTGCTCACATCAACACCCTGCTGATTGGCCTGAGTCGAGACATTTGGTCATATATATCAATTGGTTACTTTAGGCAGCGGCTAAAGGCAGGCGAGGTCGGCTCGAGCACGATGCCGCATAAAGTTAACCCGATCGACTTCGAAAACGCCGAGGGCAATCTGGGTCTAGCTTCGGCGATCGCGCGCCATTTTGCCGAAAAGTTACCGATCTCACGCTGGCAGCGCGACCTCAGCGATTCGACGGTGCTGCGCGCCATTGGCGAGATGGCTGGGCACAGCGAATTAGCCTGGCGTTCGCTACTGCGTGGCCTTGGCAAAATTACGGCTGATCCCGAAACAATCGCCCGTGACCTCAATGATGCTTGGGAGGTCCTGGCTGAGCCAGTGCAGACCGTCATGCGCCGCCACGGGGTCGTTGATGCCTACGAGCGCCTGAAGGCCGCCACCCGCGGTAAGGCCGTCACGCGGGAGACCCTGCTTGCCGTCATTGCTGAATGTAGTGAATTACCGGCCGACGTGAAGAAGCAATTATCCGCACTGACGCCATCCGGCTATACTGGATTGGCAAGCAAATTGGCGCGGGACTTTGCCGCGTCTGTGACCCCTTAATCGCTGACTAACTCCGGGAGTCATCATGCGGCTGAGCGAGCTGGCTAAACACCTGCAGGCAGACCTAATTCCACCGCCGGGCGGTGCTGCTAACGGTGATTGGGATATCGATTTAAAGGCGATTGAGCCCATTGCTACGGCTAGGCCTGGTAGTGTGACCTTTATCGCTAGTGAAGATTTCGCCCGTTTTTTGCCTACGACAGCGGCAAGCGCGGTGATTGTTGCGAAGCCCCGCAGCGAAGTGCAGGGTGCGCAGTTGGTGCACAAGAATCCTTACTGGGCTTTTGCTCGCACAGCGCAGCTGTTCTTTCCGCCCAAAGCGGAAGTTCCTGGGCGCGCGTCAGAGGCCCATATCGATCCAAGTGCTAGTGTGGATGCCTCCGCGACTATATACCCTTTTGTTTACATCAGCGCCGGAGCCAAAATTGGTCCGCGCGTGGTGCTCTACCCAGGTGTGTTCATCGGTGAGCGCGCAGTGATCGGAGAGGACTCCGTTCTCAAAGCCAACGTCGTCGTTGAGGCCGAAGTTAAACTAGGCAAACGCGCTCTGATTCACGCCGGAACCGTGCTTGGCGCCGACGGCTTTGGCTTTGCCCCAGGCGCCGATGGCCATGCGAAAATACCGCAGATTGGCTCGGTCATTATTGGTGACGATGTCGAAATTGGAGCGCTGTCCACAGTAGATCGCGGTGCTCTAGAAGACACTGTTGTGGGTCGTGGCACTAAGATGGATGATCACACGCATCTTGGGCACGGCACTACTACAGGCGAGCACTGTATCCTTTGCGCTTACGGCGCCTTGGCCGGATCGGCTCATATTGGTAACTGGGTGGTCATCGGTGGTCACACTGGTGTCACTAATAAAGTAAAGCTCGCCGATAGAGTGCAGGTTGGTGCCTGTTCTGGTGTGACTAAAGATTTATCCGATCCGGGTGTGTATATCGGCTTCCCAGCGCAACCGGCCGCGGACTGGCGGCGCCAGATTGCGCGGATGCGGCGTCTTTCTACCCTTGAAGATAAGATCAAGGCACTTGAGGAACAAGTTGCAGCATTAGCCGCAGCAAAAGAGGTCCCATGAGCACCAATCGGGCGGAGCTGGTCGATCAGAATTTTACCGCATTCGTAAGCGCCGGCACTCTACCAGAGTCGAAGACCGGTCTTACTTTAGCGGACGCAGGCCTGTCACCGCAGGCAGCTTGTGATTTATTTGAATCGCAGGTGATGAGCCGGCACCTAGATATCACAGCGCGCTTGCTTAAGACTCGCGGCGAGAGTTTTTATACCATTGGTAGTTCAGGGCACGAAGGTAATGCCGTCTTTGGCATGAGCTTTCGCCTTAGCGATATGGCGTTTTTGCATTACCGCAGCGGTGCCTTGTTTTTGCAGCGCCAAAAACAAATTCCTGGATCAACTCCCATTTGGGACATGCTGCTGTCGCTGGCAGCCTCGGCGGAAGATCCCATTTCTGGCGGCCGGCATAAAGTGTTCGGTAGTCTTCCGCTCATGGTACCGCCGCAGACTAGCACTATTGCCTCGCATTTGCCTAAAGCAGTGGGTATGGCTCTGTCTATTCGCCGCGCTAAAGACTTGGGTTTGCCTAGCCGGGTACCCGATGATGCGATTGTGCTGTGTAATTTTGGTGACGCCTCGCACAATCACGCGACTGCTTTGAGTGCATTCAACGCAGCATCTTGGGCTGCATACCAAAATGTGCCCGTGCCGATTGTCTTTATCTGCGAGGATAATGGGATTGGTATTTCGGTGGCGACGCCTGGTGATTGGCTGCGTACCGTCGCCGAGTCTAAGCCAGCGATGCGTTATATGCAGTGTGACGGGCGTGACCTCGCGTCCACGTTTCAAGCCGCAACTGCCGTGGTCGACTACACGCGGCGCACGCGCAAGCCATCTTTCTTGCATATGAAAACAGTGCGCCTGCTTGGTCACGCTGGCTCCGACATGGAACAGCAATATCTAAGCAATACACAGATTGAGACCGCAGAGCGTGATGATCCGTTGCTGCATTCGGCGCGACTTTTAATCGAAGAGGGTGTGCTCAGTGCTGAGGCTGTGCTCAATCTTTACGAAAGCATGCGCGCCCGCGTCAATCGCGCCGCAGAGCACGCTATTGTGCGACCCAAACTGCTGACTCCAGTCGAAGTTATGGCCAGTGTGGTGCCGCCGAAGTTGGCTGTGGACCTACCACCGCTGCCAGATCAAGCGGCTCGTGAACGCTTATTTGGTAGCGACTGGCGTTATATGGATAAGCCCCAGCACATGGCAAAGTTGCTGAACTGGGCCTTGGCCGACATACTCCTGCGTTACCGAAACACAGTGGTCTTTGGTGAAGACGTTGCCCAAAAGGGTGGCGTTTACAACGTCACCAACGGCTTGTTTACCAAGTTTGGACCGCGGCGAGTATTCAATTCATTGCTCGATGAAACCAGTATTTTGGGTACCGCCATTGGCATGGCCCATAACGGGTTTTTGCCGATTCCTGAAATTCAGTTTCTGGCTTACGTACACAACGCCGAAGATCAATTGCGCGGTGAGGCATCGACCCTGTCCTTCTTTTCGGAGGGCCGCTTCACTAATCCAATGGTGATCCGTATCGCTGGGCTTGCGTACCAGAAGGGCTTTGGCGGGCACTTTCATAATGATAACTCGCTGGCCGTATTCCGTGATTTGCCCGGCGTGATCATTGCCTGCCCATCGACTCCGGCTGATGCCGCCATGATGCTCCGCAGTGCGGTGCGCGCAGCCTATCAAGAGCAGCGTATCGTCGTTTTTGTTGAGCCGATTGCGTTATACATGACGAAAGACTTAGTTGAGCCTAACGATGGCGGTTGGCTACAGCACTACCCGGATCCAGCTCTGGATATTCCTGTTGGTGAATTCGGCGTCTATGGTGACAGCGATGAGCTGGCGATTATCACTTATGGCAACGGCACCTACTTGTCGCGTCAGGCGGCTGCAGAGCTTGAAGCCAAGCATAAACTCCGCGTCAAGATCATCGACCTGCGCTGGTTGGCGCCGCTGAATGAGGCGGCTATTGCGGCAGCGGTGTCTGGCATTAAGTCAGTGCTGGTTGTGGACGAATGCCGACGTACCGGTTCGCAGAGTGAGGCCCTAGTGACGCTGTTAGTTGAGCGCCTAGCTACTTTGCCGCGCATCAAACGCGTCACTGCTGAGGACTGTTTTATTCCATTAGGTAAAGCCGCTACCGTACTTCTCCCGAGCAAGGAGGCGATCGTCGCCGCGGCTCTGGAAGTGACTCAGTCCAAAGTGACTAAGTCCAAGCGAAAATAAACAAAGGACCAGCGACCCATGCGCAAGACCGCAGTAGTGATCTGTCCCGGACGCGGCACCTACACCAAAACAGAGCTCGGCTATCTTGCCAAGCATAAGCCTGCCGTCACGCCATTTCTTGAACGTCTAGACTCGCGACTTGCTGCGCTAGGCGAGCCAACAGTCAGCGTACTTGATGGTGCCGCTAGCTTCTCGCTCAAAACACACACGCCAGGCGAGTACGCGTCGACTTTAATTTATGCCTGCTCTGCTGGTGACTTTGCTTCGATCAATCGTGACAAAATAGATATTGTAGCCATCACCGGTAACTCTATGGGCTGGTACACCACACTCGCTTTGGGTGGCGCTCTTGACGAGGCGGGGAGCTTCTCTCTCATTCACGGCATGGGTAGTATGATGCGCGGCGGCATCATCGGAGGTCAACTCATCTACCCAGTGGTGGATGATGAGTGGCGACCTTCTGAGGCGCGCGCAAATACCGTAGCGAAAGCGTTGCTAGAAGTTCAGCAGACACCTGGTTGCGAGGCCTATCCAAGTATTCACTTTGGTGGCTACGCGATTATTGGCGGCAATGACGCGGCGCTGCAGCGGCTCATGAAGCTACTGCCGACCGCCGATGATGGTCGTTATCCATTTATACTAGTTAATCACGCGGCTTTTCATACGCCGATGCTCGCGGAAATATCAGAACGCGCCTTCGCTAAATTCGGTGTCGATCTGTTCCACGCGCCGAAGATACCTCTCATTGATGGCCGTGGTGCGATCTGGCAACCTTACAGCACCGATCCAGCATCTTTGCGTGAATACACCCTTGGGCATCAAGTCCACGCTACCTATGACTTCAGCAAAGCCGTGTCGGTGGCATTAAAAGAATTTGCCCCGGATCACCTGATCTTGCTTGGTCCGGGTGCTACGTCGGGTGGTGCTATCGGCCAGATTCTGATCGAGAATAGCTGGCTAGGTCTTGGACAAAAGGCTGATTTCAGCGCCAGGCAAGCGCAGGATCCGTTTCTCCTGGCGATGGGTAGGCCAGAGCAAGCTGCTGTGTTGCGCTAAGTTTCCGCGATCTACAGCTAAACAAAAAGCCACCACTCCTCTGAGCGGCGGCTCTATTTTAGTTATCGATTACGCCAGGCAGAAACCCTGCTCACTTCGCCGAGCAGGCTTCAATAGACGCTCCTGGTGGATATGGTGGTTGCGACGATAACATCCAGGTTGGTTTGGCTAACTTACCCTTACACTCCCAAATGAAACCGAAGGTCCCACAGTGCGCCGAGCCATCGCGGGAACTACCACCGGCAGCTTGCTCGCCATCGTGCTCTTTATCGCAGGCAATGTCGTCAGGTTGGATATTGGTACACTTGTTCCATTCAGCTTGCTTGTCAGCGGCGGCCTTGACCGCTCTTGATTGGGCTTTGCAGGCCTCACCTTGTTCCCACGATAGGTGGCCAGCCCCAATGCCAGTTGCTGCTGTCCCTATCCCTGTTGCGATGGTGCCTGGTGACCATGCTGCCGCTGCATTTAAGCCAGCCGTCACTGGGTCGGAAGCACCTGCTAGCTCTAAACCAGCGTCGTCTTCGCTCAAACTTAGTGCTGCCTTGTCTTTGCTGTAACGTGTGTTCAGCGCTTCGAAAATAACCATCGCGCTTACTGCTTTTGCGGTGTCTGCACCGGAATATTTACTAAGAGTCTTCTTCATTGACGCTAGGTCCCCTGGGGAGCGCGCCACATCACGCACCATCTGCAAGCCGGTGTCTATATCTTTTGCTCGTAATGAACTGAACGACGTGCCGTAGCTAGCCAATAAAGTTCTCAGGTCCTTGTGTTTCTTTTGAAACGAGGCAAAGTCACCGCCTTTTACGATGATGCCAACTTTGCTACTTAGGCCACTAAGTTGTTCGCCAGAGAATTGCAGCTGATCAGGTACGCTGCTCACGATAGCACCCAAACTAAATCCTGATATTTTAGCCAGCTCTTTTTGATAAGCTGCATCTAGCTTTGTTTTATTGAAGAAGTCCTCAACGCTGGAGGAAAACTCCGAAGGGACATCCAGCACACTACTCGATGGAGCTTTGCTACAAGCGGCTGTTAGGGCCACGATAGCTACCAGAAATTTGGCGGTTGCTGGGACACGACTTTGATTAGAAATGCGCTGATTATAATCGGCTGCATTTAGGATGAGCGCGAGCTTCATACTTTTAACCTCTGTCTTGGTGTCTAGTGTGAATCGATAGTCATATCGAAGCAACAAATGTGCCAAAAACAGGGGTTTTCATCGTGTGTCAAAAGACATCATATATCAATGGATTACCGTGGTGCCTGCGATCCACTACTAGGACTCAACTGTTAATGAAATGCTCACTTGGATGGCGTGAATTCGTCTAAAAAACGATAGAGTTCAGGGTATTAGTATCGATTCGTCAAAATTTTAGACTGCGAAGAGATTTCACAATCAGTACGTCGTTAAAATCAATTCAATAAAATAATGGGGACCCGAAGGTCCCCGACAAGATCAGCTTGCTGAAATGGTCTTAGTAGCCGCAGTGTACTTCGATGTAGGCAATGTTGCGGTCAGCGACATTGACCCAAGAGCGAGTCTGTTCGTAAGCGTTGCGTGCAGCATCGTCACCCATGCCAGCAGCCCAGTACTCTGGTGAGCCGTCGGAGCCGTCGACACCGACGCAGGTCATGTATTGGCTGGTGCCAAAATTGCCCGGGGTCCAGAAGTCTCCAGTCCACTTGCCTTGCCAGTTAGTCCAGGAGCTGCGGTCGAAGGTGGGGCCTGCAAAGGCGGCGCTGCTGATAGCTAGTAACGAAGCTGTGATCATACCGGTGATTTTCATAGTCATCCCTTTTTGCTTGGTTGGCACTTGAGCCCCAAGCGACATGTGTTTGTGCCGCAAGCTGGGTCTCTTGGTAACGATTTGTTAGCCCCAGCACTGAGCGTCGCCTACGTACCTAAGAGGTATATTTAGTTCAACGATTTTTCGGAAAAAAGGACTGTTTTTGAGGTTAATTTTATGTAAAGGAAGTTTCCAAGACGTTTAAATTTAACCCCATCCGCCTGGTCGGGAACAAATATTGCAAGTCGGGTTGAAGGCTTAGAGCAGTATCATCCAGTGCTATATGCATGTGCTATATGCCGCGCAATTTTGTTCTTCAGGAGGAATCTCATGATTCTTAGTAGCCAAAAAATTCGATTTAGTCGACTCGGTCTCTTGGCGGGTAGCATCTTCATACTCGGCTCCGGTGGGGGGGATTTAGCAGCAGCGCAAAACCAAGATATGGAATGGCATGAGGCGGTTATCGACTCGATTGACCAGGAGGAGAGTGAGTCGCTTCATGGCAGATGTATCCCAGCACCTGCAATCCCCTGGGATGAGATGACTGCGCTGCAAAAGCATTTGGCCTTCTTCGATCGTAACAGCGACGCGAAGGTTAGCGTGCGCGAGACTTTTGGTGGATTACGCATGTTGGGCATGCCATCCGTGGTTGCCATGCCAGCAGCAATTAGTATCAACGGCGCGATGGCAACTCCTACGGCCGGCTACCCAACACTCACTCTGCACATTCGCTCCATTGAAGCTGGGATTCACGGCAGTGACACCGGCATCTATGATGACAACGGCTTGTTTGTACTAGAAAAATTTGAGGCCTGGTTTAAGACCTGGGATCAGGACGGTGACGGCGCGCTGAACCTAAAGGAATTGGCGAAGCGTCTTTATAAAGAAGAGGATCTTTATGACTTCTTTGGTCTCATCGCCTCAGGTGGAGAATTTGCCGCACTTTATCTCGTAGCGGCAGAGGATGGGAAGATCAGCAAAGAGAGGATGCTTGGGCTCTACGATGGGTCTTTGTTCTATACTCTAGCACGCGCGAAAGGCATCTTAGATTGTCCGTAAAAACTAACGGAGTTTATTATGTTAACTAAATTCGCATTACTGACCTGTGTCCTCACTTCGACAAGCACGATAGCACTGGCATCAGATGCTTTAGTCACCAAAACCAACTCTTCGGGGTTCATCATACCTATCTTTGGCCGTGATGAATCCTGCAAAATTTATCGTGATAAGGTGGTGATCGAGAGAAGATTCGGAATCGTAGATGACAATGGATTTAGCACCACTGAAACGCTTAACTTTAGTGTCTCTAGTGGAATCGATGCCGTTTTAGCTAAGGCATCTCAGGCTGAGATCAAACAGACGCCAAACACGATATGCGATATGCCTTCCACAGTGATTTCGGCTCAACCCAAAAACGATGATGTCCCGTTTGTTTTGTATCGTACTGGAGCCTGTGGCATACCGACAGTATACCGAGAAGGTCCCGCCGCAAAGATGTTGATTGATCTGGTGAATCACTACTGCGAACTGACTCACTAGCCTAGTCTGTTGACCGTGGGGAATCTGCTGTCATCTTTCTGACGGCAGAAGCTTTATTCTCATCAATTGATGCATTAGTTCATGCATCAATTCGGGTATCGATTGCCATGATCTTCAGCCGCCCACGCAGACGTTGCTGTCGGTGCGATGCTCGAAAGTCCTTCTTTCCATAGAGTGTGCCAATCCGTGTTGAAGATTAGGTCCCAGCTGACGGGTGCTTTGACCCAAGCGCCTTCGCGGATCTCGTCGATCAACTGCCCTGGCTCCCAGCCTGCGTAACCACTAAGAAAGCGGTGGCGGTAAAGTGGCGTTGGTGGATCAACTGGGCCAGCGTTGCTCCCAAATTCTTGCGCATGGGCTATGAGTTTCGTCAGTGCTACCTCCGATGAGCTTAGCTCGTACTGGAAAGTTGCGATCTGACCCAGTACCAAGTGAGTCTGTGATGAGATAGTAGAGTCACTTAGTATCGTGCCTACATCGCGGCCGACGGGCCCTCCGTCCCATATAGGCACGGACTCCGGTATGTCGGTCCGAGGGGATAATGTGTCGTCAGGTGTTAATGCTGCGGCTAACGATGTGGTTAGAGGGCGGTTGATGATATATCCACCGCTGCCGCTATCCCCATGTTCGGTAATCAAAATCACAGTTTCGCGAAAGTTGGGATCTTGCAGGAGCGGTGTTGCTATCAGAAGCCAGGGTGCTTGCCAATTTTCAGACACGGGCTTGATCTCCTTGCGGTCGGTCTACTCACTTAGGTGATATGTGATCTAAAAACCGAGACTTTACCATTCTAATATTGTCATTTAGTTACATGGGGTGCATGACCCCGCGCGGGTAGAACGCGAATAACTGCCATCATTCCTTTGTCTTCGTGCTCGAGAATATGACAGTGGTACATAAAGTCGCCGGCGATATCACCGCGAAAGTCCATTCTGAGTTTGACGGTAGGGTAGGGCCCTTCACCGGTCCAGTAGGGGACGTTGATGACGTCCATGTATTGTTTCTCGGCCTCGGCAACGGCTACCCCATTGCGCTCGAGCAGTAAGAAGTGAATCTGATGGATGTGGAATGAGTGAAGTTCTTTGGTGCGGTTCTCGATAATCCAGTCTTCGGTCGTTCCTTGCGTGGTAGTGATCGCAGGTGGTAGATGCGGATTAAAAAGAGTCGGCTCCGTTCCGTCCACTACGATGTAGAAGTCGGTGTCGTTGTCTCGATCTTCGGATGAGAAATATAATTTGCGGGTCACAGTAGGCTTGGCCGTGTCGAGTCCGGCAAATCTCTGATTTATAGTGCTGGAGGTCGTCTCCGGCAGCGTATTCCCAGCGATCGATGCATCAGGGGGCGATGGTAGCTTTGGCGCTAATTTAATGTCGAGCAGAGGGCGCATTGGATCAAGGTCGCCGCCTGGTCCTGTGTCAACATAGCGTGTGATGAGCTTTGCTACCTTTACGGAAGCATCGGGTGGACTGATGATGAATTCCATGCGGTTTCCCGGAGCCAGCAGGTAATGCGTCGCGGTGAGTGGTTTGCCCTTCGGAGCAGTACTCATTGCATCTTTGGTTGTTGCACCTTTATTCATGGTAGCTTGGGAACGTAAATTAACGGGTACGCCGTCGAGCGCCACAATTGTGAGCGGTTGAGCGATGCCATCGTAATCGACCTCTAAATCAATCATAGCATCCGCAGCACTATTTAATACGCGCCAAACCTCGTCGCGGTTAGGAATCATAGTGGCCGACGGGTGTTCGTAACCAGGATATCTAATCAGAGAGCCGTTGATCGATAAGTCCCAGGCGGGCATCGTTTCGGTTTCTGTGACGCCGGGAGGCAGCAAATGATCGCGCACTACGATCAGGCGCTGGGGTAGGCCGCGAACTTCTGCAACAGCCTGTTCTATGCCTTCGATAACGATAGCACCTGAGGCTCCACCCTGTGTCGCTGCCTCGGACAGGCCGTGAATATGCGGGTGATACCAGTGCAGTCCTGGTGGTTCGTCTGCTGGAATAACCACATCGTAGTCAAAGGACTCGCCTGGATTCACCATGGTGCGCAGGGCATCGTCCTGATGGCACACTGGCTTGGCGCTAGTACCATGGAAGTGCAGATTAGTAGTCTGATCGGTCATGACTGCTGAGCCACACGGAGCGCCGTGACCAGACATATCCATAGCCATCGATGAGGTCGATTGAATCAGAGTGGTCTCATTGCGAAGTTTCAGACGCAGGTGCTCTCCCGCTTTAAGATGCAACGTAGGATTTTGTTTGCCATCTGGGGTCAAATAGCAAAAACGTACATTGCCTTCGCTACCGACCGAGGTGACATAGGAAAGTGTCAAAGTAAGCGCACCGTTGGCACTATAAAGGTGCGGAGACTCAATGAGTAGGCCGCCGGTGGGAGCATCTTCACAAGTGCGCGCTGTTGCCTTTAACTGCGCATCTGAGAGTTGATATCCTGTCATTGCATTCCACGCCGCACGAATGGCGGAATTGTGCTCGTTGCGATGCCGAACGACTTCGCGGCGATATTCGGAATGCATGCGATCGTTAATCTTCGGATCACAGCCAGATGCTAGGAGAATGCCGAGGAGTGCCAGGTAAAAAGGATACCTCATGGGTAAGACCTCTGTTCGTACATCGAACTGCTTGACGTTGGTTGACTCTAAATCTTGTTCGGGAGGGGAAATTTGAATGGGCATCGACTATGCCGAAATTTATAAACAAATACATGATTGCCTGGTTCTCTCATGTTTTAATGACGTATTTCAAGGGGATTCAACTAAGTTGTTGATGTCAAAACGTACAATGTAATGTCAATGGTTGCGGGTGCTTGGCGTGAGTTTGTGGTGCGATAGGCAAAGAACCGAGTCTGCGCATTCAAAATGCGCTCCGAAAATTCCTAAATGATCGACTTAGGTTACAGCCCCTGAGGGTAGGTTTCTTTTAATATCCTGGGGCGGCGTTAAGGCCTGTCGAAACATTGTAATAAGTTTAATCCGCAAGTATTAGATTTTCGCAGCCAGGGGTTAAAAAATCTGTTACTCCGACTTTATCTGGAGTCGGGTATTGGCAAGCCCTTGTTCCTAACTTTATCTGCAGTGTCCCCTCGACAACTTCCATTGCCATGCCCCAGCTCCCGTTCAGAGAGTTGCTTTTGCCGTTAGCCTCAGTAGCGGTTTTGGAGCTAATGTGACGACTCAAAATGACGCCTACCTATATACTCCAGTGGAGCAGGATACCTGGAGGCATTTTTATAGCGAAATAGCCCTGCTATGGGCTAGGCATCGCCAGCTTTTGCATCCCTACTACATAGATTATATCGGTTGTTTAGAGCCCTTTAAAGAGCGCATTCCGACACTGGGTGAATTGAACGCACTGCTGAGTGCAATAGGTTGGACCGCTGAATACGTCGATGGCTTCGCGCCTCCTTGGCACATCGTTCGCATGATCGATCAACGGATTATGCCGGTTTCCCGCCCAATAAGGACACCGGGTGAGATCTTTTTCGCAAACGGTCCCGATCTGATCCACGATATTTTTGGTCATTTACCGCTTTTGTTTAGTCCTGAATACCGTGCGCTCTTGGCCGAGTGGGCGCAAATTGCCAGCTCGCTCGACATCACTGAAACAGATCGGGCCACCTATCACCTCAATCGGCTGATCACCCAAGCGGAAGGGCGTGTCGCCAAGCATACGTTAGCGCATCTTAAAACCGCAGCCAGTCGAATGGATCGGTTTACTGCTGAGCATCCCAGCCCATCTCAGGTCCTTGATAAGACTTATTTTTGGATATTTGAATTTGGCATCGTGAAACACGAGGGTGGGCTGCGTCTGCTAGGTTCCGGACTACTTTCATCTCTGCGCGAAATCGAAAAGATCGCTGCACAGAAAACTAAAATGAAGGTTCTTGACTGCGCATCTATTTTGTCTCCATACAATATTTCATCCCTGCAAGATTCTTATTTAGTCGCATCAAGTATCCAGCAATACAGTGATATTTTGCAGCAGATGAAAACGCGGATCGAGCACGATTATCTGGTGTCCGAAAGGCTTTATGCGCGCGGATGAAGTTAAAGAAAACACTCTGACAAGGGCGGCCATCATTGGTGGCGGTATAGCGGGTTTAGCGACCGGCCTGTTTGCGTTAAAGCGCCAGTTGAGCATGAGGCTTTATGAAGGCCACAAGCGACTAACGTGTCAGGATAACCTGCTCTGGTTGGCGCCTAACGGCCTGCATTTACTCGCCGAGCTTGGCCTCATGGATGAGATTACTAAGTACGGCGTGGCACAGGAGATGATGCATTTCTCCAGCAAAAAGCTACGCCCCTTACTTAGCTTGAACTGTCAGAAGTTGGCGCGAACTAATGGTTATCCGATCATTGCTATCCAGCGCGGTAAGCTCTATGAAATTATGCTCAAGCGGTTTCTCGATCTAGGTGGAAGTGTGCATTACGGACACGTACTCACAGCTATTCGGGAGTACGACAGTTCGGTCGAGTTAAGCTTTGCGGAACAAGTTGAGCCCGCGAAGGTCGATTATGTGATCGGCGCTGACGGGCTGGGATCAAGGACGCGCCGCTGTATGTTTCCGGGTAGTTCTATTAGCTATCAGGGGCTGCGGACTTATCTTGGTCGCAGTAAGACACCGGTTTCATCGCGGTTTGTTGGACAAACGATTGAGGCCTGGGGCAATGGCACGCGCTTTGTTCTGACTTCACTGGACGGCGTCACGACATATTGGAGTGCGATTGAGCGCCCTCGGACTTATGAGAAGAACTCCGCTCCCATCCCTGAAGACATTATCGCCCGTTTGCGGCAGTCTTTTGCTACCTTTGACCCAGATATTTTAAACGTGATCGAACACGGCTTAGTGAGCAGTGTTCATCGCTGTAACTTCGGCGTTGTGGCCGGATTAAACAAATTTCATACGGATCGAGTGTGCCTGGTTGGAGACGCGGCACACGGCATGCCACCGAATATGGGGCAAGGCGCATCTTTGGCTCTGGAAGATGCCTACGAGCTCACCACCGGCCTCGCTAGTGCGGCCGCGCCTGCTGAAGTGTTTAGTCAATTCGATCGATCTCGTCGCCCCAGGGCCAAGCAAATGATGCAATTAGCGAACAGCATGAACACACTGTTCCAGCCGAAATCGCGTTTGGGCAGCGGACTAAGAAACTGTGCGGCTAGCATATTTCCTGACCAACTCAGCCAGCATCGCATGGCCGACTTATACCGTCTGCCTTTTGGCGTTCCTAGCGCGCTTGGAGTATTGTCGTGATCCATGTAGCAATTGCCGCCAGATTGATCGAAATATACCTAAAATGGACGAACCCAGCCATAAAAACGGCTGTGCTTGATGCCGCACATGTGGACGCCGCGGCCCGCCTTTTAAGCGTCGAATTCTGCCAGCGTGAACCATTATGCAAATTGCTGGGGACGACATTGGTAGATGTGGAGGCGTATTTTGTCGCTTTAGTTCGGCACGTGGCCAGGCAGGGTTTAGGCGTCGTGGCACTAGACGCTGATGGTGTGGTCAGAGGCGTGTTAAGTGTTGAAGATCATGCTGATCCGTTTGTACCTCCGGAATTAACTTTGCATCAGGACTTGTTGGATATCGGCACATTTCTTGACCAGATTCCTTTGCCTCCCGATGTTCCGACACAGGTTCGGGGACGCCTATATCAGTGCACTCTAGCGGCCACGGACAGGAGCTTCCGGAATCCGAAAATACTGCCGATGATGATTTTGGCGCTTTACCGCTACGGTACGGCACTCGGGTACACTCATGGCTATGCGAAAGTTACGAACAAGGCGATTAGCATGGCCCTGTTAAAGATAGAAAAACTAGCGCGATTTAAGATATTTCGCTTAGTCAGTAGCGTGCGGCCGGCGGATTTTGAGAGTGATGGGCGGCGGCCATTTGCCGCCTACCAGGGTGTTACGTCTTTATTTACCTGGCATTTGGCTTAGTGTCGGGTGACGGGGATTGTCTTAGGCTCCTGTCATAATTATTAGTTCTTGGTTCCTGCTGTTTAATTCGAAAGAATCTAATTGAGCGAGCGACGGTTCCGGGTTAAGACTCCCCGTTGGGTTACAGCTACAATCAGTTCCCTAGTTGGGAGCTTAATTGCCTTTAGAAAGGGCGAGTTATGGCTAGAACTAGGGCAAAGCCGCCAACCTTGCGCGGTGGCGCTACGCTAGTTGCCATGGGATTAGATATCCTTGGCGCCACTATGTTGGCGTTATATGGGATCATTCTTGGGCCGTTAGGTGTGCTGCGCGGTCCTATTGTGATCGAGCGTGCCCTTTGGTACTGCTGGGTCCTAGTGCCCCAAGGCCTGATGGCGCGCTCAATCCGCGCTGCGATTGACTGGCGCCTTGGACATTTTGACTCGGCTATTGCTCAGCTTGAGGGACTGGTAGGTTCGACGGAAGATTATTACCGCGACAGACCGCATTCGCGGGTTCGTCGCCGTGTGCTCGAGGACTTTTACACGGCACTAACGCGCGCATACCTGCACGCTGGTCACATCGACGATGCTATGTTGGTAGTAATTCGAGCGAAAAAAAGCATGTCGATCGATCGTCTGCCCGGCCTGGCAGAGCTTGACGCCAAGACCGCCCATCTGGTCCGTGCCGGACTGGCTGCGGGTAGGTTATTGGACGGTGGTGGTCTGGCGACGATGTTCGTTAAGTCTAATCAGCCGGAGCCCCAGCCTCAACCTAAAACACCGGGATCACAGAGTCCGGCGGGCGGGCGTGGTGGCCGCAATGTCGGTATCAATCAGCCACGCCAAGGCGCAACTACCGGCAAAGGTCGTAACACGAAGTCGCCTTTGCCGCCGTCGACGGCTGTTGTTGGTGCCGATGCGACCGAGGCCAAGATTATTCCCTTTCCTCGTCCGGTCCCCACTCAGGGTCGCCCAACTCCGTCTGATCAATAGCGCTAACGCTGGCGCGGCGACGGAAGGCGATAAAGGTCAGGTCATCGGGTTTAGATGGCTCACCTTCGAGGGCATCCGTCATGCGCGAGTGGCACGCAGCGACTAGCTTGCGGCTGATGGCAAGTAGCTGGCCGCTACGGCAGGTATCAGCGATCTCCTCGCTGCGTAAGTTGTCAAAGAGGCCGTCGCTGGCCACGATAATAGTATCTAGTGGCGCTAAAGCAACTTGGGTGCCAATTTCAATGTGCATCGACGGGAAGCCAATTAGGTTGGACACCAGATGCAGCTCGTCGTGCAGGATGGCATCCTGCTCCTCAATGAGGCCGGCCTCAACGCCGTAGCCGACAGGGGAGTGGGACATTGTTTTTAGCTTCACTTTACCCTTGTGGCCGATCACCATGATTTGCGAGTCGCCGACATGATAGGTCCGCAGCTTGGTCCCTTGCACCTCAGCCACGGCTAAGGTGGTTGCCGCCCCAACACCTAGTTTCAGCACTTCACGGTTGGCTCGTTCGATGCCGTCAAGGACCGCTGTACGCAGGTCCATCTGCTTTTTTAAGCCGGCACGTAAGGCCGCTCGCATCGCCTGGACGGTGATGCTCGAAGCTTTGGCACCACTAGGTAGGCCACCAGCGCCGTCCGCCACCACCATAATGCCGGATCCCTCGGTATACGGAATGATAGCGCAGCTATCCTCGTTTACATCAGAGGGGTCGCCGTCGGGAGCCCGGGCAGTAAACACTGCCGCCAGGCCTATGCCTAGCGGGTGCAGTTCGGCCTCGTCGACGTCGGTGCTGGTGTAGAGCTGAGCACTTACGTCCATGATAGAGTTTCCAAGTGCAGTCGTAGATCTCCTGCGTGACGAAGTTTCGGGGCACTTGCCGACTTGCGACGCAGGTTGCAGAGTGCCTTAACGGGAGCTGGCAGACTGACGTAGGTTTTGCTGCCGCCGATGATTTGGTGGAAAATTTGCAAGAGCTCTTGGACATCAGAGGTAAAGTCCTCTTGCCTGCTTTGTAGGCCGGGCTTGAGGTCCATGAGCTTGACCCGAAAGCCGAGGCCGCGGCGACGCAGGACGATGTTGTCGGGCGCGAGGTCACCGTGTGCCTCGCCGAGCCTATGGACCTGGTCCACACCAATCGCCAGGGCATGCAGTAAATGCAGACCTTCAAACACAGATAGCCGTGCGCCAGGCTGACGGGCGATGAATTTCGGTAGTTCCTCACCCTGAAAAAAGTCCGACACGAGAAAAGTGACATCCCGGCCATCCACGGAGATGGTCTCCTGGGTCCTATACTGCACTTGAATGTCGCAATGACGTAGGCGGTGCATTTTCAGGGCGCAGGCGCCAGCAATTCGATTTTTCGGATCGACCTGGGGGGAAAAGAATTTGGCCGTCCTCTCGATGCCCGTGGCCTGCTCACTGAGGCGGTACAGTTCCCCGCTGGCGCGCGCGCTGACACGGTCCAATACCTCGTATTTACGAGCTAAAACCTGCCCGGGGGTGAAATTAAATTGGGCGCCTTGGCGTGCTTCTCGGTAGCTAGTCGGTGACATGGACATGACCCAAACCTCCGTGTACGCGTGCATAGCTTGCGGCCGCCCGCGATCCCTTGGGACCTGAGCTACCCACCTGTATTTATCGTGCCTTACTGCAAATTCTCTATAGTTGCTCGTTGATAACGCGATCATAGCAATTATGTCGTCAAGGTGGTAGGGCTTGACTCCCTACTATTTTATGCTTGCGTGACGCGACCTGGGCATAAGGTTGACGCGGGACTGGATTTTTTACCCGCCCTGGCATATAGAAATGCATCCTTAGATACCGATTCTTTGCTAGATTAGCTGAATTGAGTGGCTGGATTGATGGACTGAGTAGTTGATTTGTTGGCTGGTTGGCTGGATTGAAAGGAAGCTGGACATGACGATTCGAGTTGGCATCAATGGTTTTGGTCGTATCGGTCGCACGGTTTTGCGGGCAGCTTTAGCCAGCAGCAAACGCGACATTGAAGTGGTTCACATCAATGACCTGACGGATACCAAAACACTCGCACATATGTTGAAATACGACAGTGTTCACGGCGTGCTAGCAAATGACGTACAGGTCAGTTCTGGCGGCCTGCGCATCGATGATAAAGAGATCAGCGTGTCTGCGATCAAGTCGCCTGCTGAACTGCCATGGGCTGCTAAAAAAGTTGATATTGTATTCGAATGCAGCGGTATCTTCACCAATCGTAGCGACTGTGAACTTCACATCAAAGCTGGCGCACCGAAAGTGCTGATCTCGGCTCCAGCTAAAGACGAAGACCTAACGGTAGTCTTTGGTGTTAACCATCACAAACTCGACAAAGTTGCGCACAAGATTATTTCTAACGGCAGCTGTACAACTAACTGTCTTGCTCCTGTAGCGAAAGTGTTGAACGACAAGTTCACCATCAAGCACGGTCTGATGACGACAATTCACTCCTACACCAACGATCAGCGCATTCTTGATCTTCCGCACAAAGATTTGCGTCGTGCCCGGGCCGCCGCAGTTAGCATGATCCCTACATCGACCGGCGCAGCGAAGGCGATTGGCCTGGTGCTACCTGAGCTGAAGGGTAAGCTGGACGGTTTAGCCGTGCGCGTGCCTACACCTAACGTTTCAGTGGTTGACGTAACTTTCCAGATGGAACGAAGCACCACGAAGGAAGAAGTGAACCAACTCCTACGCGAAGCTGCAGCTGGTCCGCTGAAAGGCGTCTTGGCAGTGAGCGATGAGCCACTAGTATCAGTTGACTTCAACGGCAACAGGCACTCCTCGATTGTCGATGCTGACCTAACGACTGTCATGAACGGCAACTTGGTTAAGATCCTCTCCTGGTATGACAACGAGACGGGCTTCAGCTGGCGTATGCTTGATGTGGCAAGGCTGATGGCCTGAGCTAGTGAGCGCGACTACTGGTAGTTCATTTTCAATTCGTATGGGTGATGGATGAGCAAGGATAGCAATAAATTGGTTACGCTGACCCGCAAGGAAGTGCTCGAACTTTTGGCTGATAGCCGAGATTTACGGGATCGTGATATTCGCAAAGCGAACCTGATTAAAATAGACTTTTCCAACTGCGATTTGCGCGGCACCAATTTTTCTTATTCAAATCTCAAGGATTGCAGCTTCAAAAATGCTGATCTGCGTGGTGTTTCCTTGTGGAATGCTAATCTTGAGGGCGCCGACTTCACAAATGCGAATCTTGAAGATGCGGACCTTGATTACGCTAAGTTGCGTGGTGCGATTCTTTATCACGCCAACATTCGCCGCGCGTCTTTGCCGACCGAGTTGATCCCGCGCGAAGATATCTTAGCTTCGGTTGAGAGTGGCGTGCGGGTTGGTACCAAAAGTTAATTAGTAGAGCTAGTCGCTAGATAATTACGCAGCTTCTCGGCATTAGTAGTGCCAGGAGCTGCGTTTATTTGTGTGGAGTATTGACTA
The DNA here is from genome assembly GCA_903915625.1 of uncultured Pseudomonadota bacterium. GTDB lineage: Bacteria > Bdellovibrionota_B > Oligoflexia > Oligoflexales > CAIYRB01 > CAIYRB01. Next base: position 20,061 of record CAIWTN010000016.1, read on the forward strand.
AGAGCGCTGGCTGCTTGTGCAGTGGCTGTGTCGCTGCTGCCGGAAATTACGCCGCTAGCGCTAAGCATAGTGATAGCCGAAGACAGGTTGTTGAGGATCGCGTCGGCATCAGCGTCGGAGAGCGACGCAAGATCACTTGTCGATAAGGTCCCTTTACCAAGGCTATCTAGTTTTTTTACATGAAAGACCAGTGATGCGGTCATGTAAATGGCGGTCTTGAACAGGTCACCCGGTTGTCTATCCGCTGACGAGATTTGTTCGTTTAGAATGGAGATTGCAAGGTCGATATCTGTGATGGCCTGAGTCGTGGCTTCCGGCAGTAGACTAAACATTGCGGTGAATTGGGATGAGCTGCCGCTTGCCAACGCTAGGGCGGCAGTAGAGCTGGTTTTTGTCCCGATACTGATGGCAAGATGAAGGGGATCCACTCCCGCGCGCTGGGCGTAGGCGGTCGCTAGGATGGAAAGATACTTGGGATTGCCCGGGTTGCCTGCTAGAGCGTTATTCAGAATCGATATGGCTCCGTCAGGATTTTGTTTTTCTAGCGCTACTGCAGCTTCAGATGCTGGATCAATTTTGCGTGCGCTTTTGAAGATACTCTGACCGCAGCCAGCGTTAAGTACTAACATCACGCCAAGTGCTGCGATGTGAGATAGCCTATTACTTTTAGTGTGATGATTTTGCATGGGCGTATTTTCCTTAAAAACCAGCGACCAAACGCATGAAATAGCGACGATCTGGGCGGAGGCCAAGTTGGTCGGAAGCTTCTTCAGCGTACGTGCCTAAATCTAGTCTAACGACATAGAGGTCAACGAAAAACCCGAAGCTTGGATAGCCTTGGCTGAGGCCCCCTTGGATTCCGATGCGGTTCCAGACGGAAATTTCGCTGCCTAAATGCGTCCTTTGGTAGGGATTATGAGTCGCCCGTCCAGTGATGTCGTGGAAGTCAAATAGCAGTTTAACTTTGCTAGCCATCGTCCCGGGCTCGATGGAGACGCCGGCGTTGATCGTCTGCTTTAGGCTTAAATTTTGCGAGGTCGCCTCTTTGGGCTCGATGTGAGTGTCGCCTAAATCGTTAATGGTTAGGCCAAAACTTGTATTCATTTTGTCACCGCTACGGTACATCGCGCCGATATCCACGCCGCTGCCGAAGCCCATTCCGAGGAACTGACTTTTGTCATTTAGCTGTGACTTGAAGGTGTCAATCTCGGCCGCACTTACGCTGATGCCACCGCGGGCTCTCTGCAAATACTTGCCGGTAATTCCCAGCATGATGTGATCACCGAAGAATTTATCAGCCAGGGTAAAGGTAGCGCCAAGAGTTTGATCGCCCGACGCTTTGATGGCCTCTAAGCCCCCTGCGTCTGGATCGTTATAGGCTAGTAGATTTAAATGACTGCTAGCTATGACACCAAGTGCTGCACGCCGGAACATAATTCCGGTGAAATTCTGTAGGCCAATGGAGAGTGGCTTGCCGATATTGCTTTCTACGGTATCTACTGCATTATCTGTCGAGGCACTGGCTGCGCGGGCGACGTCACGCGTGCCCTGCGAGACTTCGATTTGTGGTGATAGCAGGATAGTCTTTTTATAAATGCCGGTGCCTTGCGCCAGGCCCGCTGGGTTATAAAAGATGGCGTCTTCGCGATCGGCTTCGGCTATACCAGTGTCTCCGCGGCCGAGGAAATAGGCGCTGCGGTAAACAGACTCACTCGTCTGCGCACCGGACCCTGCAATTGCGGCTGGTCCGCTCCCAACTAGGGCAAGCGTCGTGCCCGCTGCACAATTAAGAAGTATTCGGCGCATATCGTGCCTTCTCTAAAAACGCGGAGTATATTTAACACTCGGGCTGATGATCGGATTTTTTCGTAGAAACTTAACGGATAGTGGCTGTTTCTTTGCGGTTGATGGTTCCGGATGAAATTTGAGGAAAGGGCTAATTTAGTGCCTTTAAAAGAAATGATTCATGTGGTTGGAGCTCCCGATGTCGGCCGTCTTGATGCCTTGGTCGCGCGCCTACTGCAATGGCCGCGGTCCCGTGTGCGCGGGCTTGTCGGACATAGCTGCGCTAGCCTCAACGGGGTTATCTGCAGCGACGCGGGGACTATGCTCAGTATCGGCGATAATTTAAGCCTGCGCTATGACCCCGAGCGCAAGTACCGTGAGGTGCCAGCCGCTCGCCCCACGCATGGTTATACTGTCATATATACAGATTCTCATTTAGCTGTGGTGCAAAAAGATGCCGGACTCTTGACGGTGCCGACAGAGCGCCGCGAGAGCAACACATTAGTTAGTTTACTTGCGAATCATTTAGCTAAGGGCCAAAAGCGGGGTGCTAAGGTCCACGTGGTGCATCGTCTTGATCGGGAAACGTCAGGCCTGCTCGTTTTTGGTCGCACACAAGCTGTAGCCGATATGATCATTAAGCAATTTGCCGCGAGAAAACCCGAGCGCGAGTATGCCGCGATCGTTGCCGGTGTCATTGCTCAGGATGAGGGAACCATCCAAAGTTATTTGCGCACTGACCGTGCATTGAACCAGAAGTCTGTAAATCAGAAGTCTGGAGGCCGAGGGCCGGCGGGGGATGAGGGGGAATTGGCGATCACTCATTATACGGTGCAGCAGCGCTACCAGGATGCGACCTTAGTTGCGGTTAGGCTGGAAACTGGTCGGCGCAATCAAATTCGCGTCCACTTGGCTGAACAGGGGCATCCAGTGCTCGGTGATCAGCGTTATGAGCCGGAGCAAGCGGCGCATGCAAAATGGGCGTATAAGCGTCTGGCGCTGCATGCGCGTGTGCTTGGATTCGTGCATCCGGTGACGGGGGAAAAGCTGCGGTTTGAGGCGGCGTTGCCGGCAGAGTTTGATAAATTTTCGCGCGGCGCAGGGCGGGGTTAGGTCGCTGTCGCGCGGTATGGGATGAGCGGCACTAGTCTGCCCGGTGGGATCCATCGGGAGAGCCGGTAGCCGATGTCCATGTTGCTTCCCGCTTTTCTGCGATTTGATTCTAACGCAGAAAATTCGATGAGTTGCTGGAAGTGCCTGACCCTACGAAGATCATTTGATATTTGCACATACCACCGTGGCGGTGAACGTAGCCGTAACATTTGTTTGATAAATCGAACATGTATAGCTCGTCGAGGAAATCGATGTATATTCCGCCCCTCGAAGGCAGCAAGCGGTTCCGCAGTGCCGCCGCCTGAGCGGCGGTAACCGCCGTGACCTCAATCAATAGTGAATGTTTGTGCCTTGCATGCGATACTCTCGTGGTTTGTAATTCTTTATGGGATGTGGAGTACTAATGTCCCCGGCTCATCTTGAAATTTCAGAACATGCAGCAGAGCGACTGCGCGAACGCGTCATAACTCGCAGCCAAATACGGCAATGCTTGGCTAAGGGCGAGCTTACTGGCCTTGACCTAAGAGGTCGATTCGTTGAGGAAATTAAGATTACAAAGCGGATTTTGGTGGTCGTGTATCTGCAGGCAAAGGCCGGATATATCGTGATTACAGCATATTGAAGAAGTTAAGCATGGAAATCATGAAAGATAATGCACTCGACGTGGCCTATATCCGTCTCCGCAATGGAAAGGTAA
>CAIWTN010000017.1 GCA_903915625.1 uncultured Pseudomonadota bacterium
GGGCGTGATATCGCCACTATTTTCAATCTCATCACCGGCTTTGATGTTTTGACGGGAGCACACAAGCTGCCTGAAGAGGTCATCTTACAAAAGATAGAGAAACTAGCCCTTTCGCCACTAAACATGCGCAAAATGATCCTGCAGCTCATTGACCAAGAAATTGCCAGCCAGCGCGCAAAAGGCAGCGGCTTTATTGTCATCAAGATGAATGCTCTTGTAGATAAAGATATCATCGACGCACTTTATAGGGCCTCTCAGGCAGGGGTAAAAATCCAACTGATAGTGCGCGGAATATGCTGCCTAAAACCCGGCCTACCTGGTATCAGCGAAAACATCGAGGTGATCTCAATCGTCGATCGCTTCCTAGAACACTCGCGAGTTTATTACTTTCACGCCGGTGGCGAACACAAGGTCTATCTAGCAAGTGCTGACTGGATGCCACGCAACATGGATCGACGCATCGAGATCGCATTCCCCATTGAAAATTTAGAAATAAAAGCTCGTCTGATTAGTGAAGTCTTACAAACAGCCTGGAGCGACAACGTGAAAGCGCGGGTTCTAACTGCGGAGGGCAAATATGTGCCGAGGCCAGTAGCCCCTGACGAGCCGCTAATCCGCTCTCAATTGAAATTTATTGAGCTCGCTCGAAAGGGAGGGATTCAGTCCATCCCATACGACATCGCTATTCGGCATAATCCGATGCGGCAGCAAGGCAAAAGACCTATCGCGCGTCGTCGCAGCAAACGCCCGGAAAAATCAAATACCGTCAGCATCGTTCCGAGCGCCAACACCGGAAAAGAAGAAAAAAGCTGATCCGACAAGGCGTCTAGAAACGATAAATCAGACCGAGCGGAACGCTAACCTTTCGGTATAGATAGGCGCCCGGCAATTCGCCGGTACTATCTATACCCAGCGACGCATAAGTATATGCGATGCCCCACTCCACCATCAGCTGATAGTACGGAGCACCTAGATGAGTAGTTTGGGGACTTTTTTCTAATTTGGAACTTTGCGGAAGCCGCCCCGGCTGCTTAGTAATTAGCCCCATCTGAACTCCAGCGGCCACCATGGTATATGGTGTCAACGGCGTTAAACCGGCAATAATCTGCACCAAGTTAATCGTTCCGAAACCAACAAGTGGCTCGGAACCGCGATTGCCCGGGCCAAGACTGGCTGGCTCATAGCGAAAACCTAGCAATAAATTTGTATTCGGTAAGACTCGCACTAAGGCGCCGGAACGGACACTCAAGGTATCGTGAAGATCCTGGGGCAGTGGTTTCAATGCAATGAGCGAGAAGCCAGTCTGGTCCTTGTCAGCTTTGGTATAACGCATATCTGCCAGTAGGCGCACACGCGCACCGATGCTTAACTGCGTACCTGCAAGAATAGAACTAAGTGGGTTCAAACCTCGAGCTTTTGACCCGTCACTTTTGCTCGGGCTCAGAGCGTCACCATCACCTATTAGTGGGGAACTGACATCTATGCTCTGAGACTGCAGCGTAGCGAGTGAAGCAGCGACACCAAACTGCAAGATCCCAGGGATGGCGATCATACGCGCACCAACGATCAGGGTCGTTTGACTCAATCTACCGTCGGCATCCGCAAGCGAGGGACCACCAGCAGATGGGACTAAATTAGCTTTAAATTTTATCGCCTGATAATTAGCGCCAACGCCAACACCAAGTCGCTCTGAAAGCCGAACTCCAAAAGCACCGGATGCAAGACCCTCGACTTTCGCTGACACTTTTAAGTCAACATAGTTCTGGGTGCCTAGAATTACCACGGGCACCCGACTTTTCTCTAAGTTTATTGCTATGGGCAGAGGCGGCAGGATGAAACCACCGTAGCCGATTCTTTGATTAGGCTTAAAAATAAAACCAGGCTTATTTGTTGGTACTGCGGCTCCACTATTTACAATTTTTGTTGCTTCAAAACCTGGATAGCGAACATCGATCTGTTCATTTTTTATCACCTCCCCAACAAAGGAGATTTGTGTCTGATCGATAAATGCGGCATTGGCTGGATTGTCTTCGGCAGCTTCCGCAGTCGAATACGCGGCCATTGCATCACCAAGCAGGGGATCTGCATGAGCTGCTGATGTCATTAGGCTTAGTACCAAGGTTCCTAAGCAAACAAATCTCCAAAAGACACACAAGTTGAGTGTGGCGCTGCGGTACCGTGCATATGATCCCTGATACATCCTCGCCCCGGATAGCCTATCGCTCATTGTTGAGTGGAATGGCTTTATCCTACCAGGAGGCTGCGTAGCAGCAAAGTTTAACCATCAAAATCGTAGTCTTTGACAGTCACTTCAATCTTTATATCCCCCAGCAATGGACTGACTGAGGAGCCCCCATTGCTGTTACCGATGAAATCAGTTAGTTCACCGTAAATCACTAACTTTGGGATCATCACTGGCTGAACATTCCAAAACCATTCCATACGCTTAAAAATGAGGCCATCTTTGGCTGCGATACCATCAAAACCAGATGCAGAAACACTCCAATGCAGCACTTTATCAAAAAAATTTTTAGGAGATAATTCATTCGAGTAGCTTGTCAGCACCTCTCCCGTCGCCTGATCCGGAATCACTTCTACATCGAATTCACCGTTGGCAGTTTTATGCTCTTTTGTGCGGACATCGAGCACGTCTACGACTGTTGTGACGGAACGGCTGAATCCCCTATACGCGTTTACATCTTGAATCACTGGCCCGAGCAAGAAGGGGCGAGGCGGTGTAAATTTAGCGTTGCCAAGCGCTGCAGCAGACAGCATTTGACCATCACTGGAGAAATTAGCTAGTCCGGATTTGGACCCCGTGAACCCTGCGCCAATCATGTTAGCAATATCGATCTTCAAGTTTAAACATTCAACCACTGCCTCCGGAAAGCGCATGGTGAAATTCGACATAACATTGATCGTTGCATCGCCGTTACAGAGGCGATCCCCCGAATTGGATGTCACAGTAATAATATAATTAGCATTCGCCACCTTAGTCGGCGCATCGAAACCCGAATCCAGTTTATTAGCTTTCATGAGAGCATCCTGAGTGGATACTGGCTTTACCTGCCTGCCTCCACCTGTGGAAAATACGGATGAGTCAGCTGCATTCGTACAGGCATAGGCCCAAAAGAGTGGCAACATGATAACTTGAACGACTGATTTCTTGGCTACTCTCACGAGTTACCTCGCACGATCATCAGAGAATCCAAAACACTCTTTAGACCGGTGCTTAAAAACGAGTTCAATTGCTTATCCAAAACTGATTGAAGGCCAATATTATAAAAATCTACGTTCGAATATAGGTCGATGTAGACATCATTGGCGTATGGCGTGACAAACAAGACAAATTCAATATTTCTGATGATTGATTCAGAGTAGGCCGCAGGCTTTAAAGTTCGAATCACAATAGCTACAGAATTATCTAATAGCTTTCCGTCGATCTGGAGTACTTGGCTAGCCTTAACTATACCGCTTATATTAATCTCTATTTGTGTTGAAAAAGATAATTCTGACATATCTAATTCAGGCTTTTTCACAATATTTATGCTTGTCTTTGCAAGACTTGCAAAATTTTTGCTCGCGCTGTCCGGAAGTTCAACTACTCCACGTCCAAAATTCTGTTTATCTTTCATAAAATTTGTCAAAGTCCCTGCTACATCGAGCAAAGATTTATTTAACCAAATTTGCGCCCGAGTTTTTCTACTGGAGACAGGAGGTTCTGTAGTTGGCGCTGCAGAGGACGCGCTGCCTTCCGTTTCGGGCGCGAGGAGCAAATCCCGCCCTAGATTCAAATTTGCACTAGAACTGGTGCCTACTATGCTGCCGTCTATGTTAACGAAAGCAAATGCATCAGCCTCCGCATAATTCAACGCTGCTTGACCCGCCCTTTGGCAACCTTGCAGATTTAACTTCAAGCCTTTAGTGGTCGGCGCTTCTATGCGAGCCGTTAAATTATCGCAGGCATGACTTAGGATGTCCTGCAAAGAATCCGTCGATAAAAACAAAGACGCAACACTTGAAGCCGGCTTAGTCGGTGCGCCGCAGCCCACTGGCAACATCGCGATTAATAATTTCAGAGTTGCGGACACCTTCATTTTTTTGTCACGTTCCTTGCTTTGCTTACTGGGTCTCAACTAAGGTTTTGGCAGACAATGTTTCCGCATCAGCAATTTGGGCCGCAAGGCCTTCTTGCTCAGCAAGAATCATCTCCACAGTGAGCGGAAGAATATTTGCGGCACCAAGCACAATGCCTGTTCGGTCTTGTTTTGCAATCTGAGCACCGGCTCCTAGCAACCCAGTGACATTTCCTGCCTTACTACCGCCGGCAACCAGCACTCCTTTGATGCTTCCCTTAAGCGAAATACTTAAAATGGACACTGGATTGGCATTCATTTTGAACCGGATCTCGTCGAATATAAAATTGCTCACTTTATCCAATTTATTGAAGCCAGAGTTCGTTATGGTGAAGTCCATCACATTTTTAAATTCAACGCCCGTCTCGTGACTAACAAAGGCTTGATTATAGGAATTCATTTTCACTCTAACTGAGCCATGGTCGCTGCCGCTTGGAGTCGTTAAAGTGATATTGGGCTGCAGGTAATCGAGCTTTGCCATCTCTTCCGCAGTAACAGCAATGAATGATGGCAACAAAGGGCGCGCTGGAGAATAATTTCCGTCTCCCAACGTGGAAACACTGACGACATTGTGCGCGATTACTAAGGTTTCTTTCCCCGCCGGAGGTGGCTGGGAGAAGGCACCGAGAATCTGCGCCAAATCGATTTTACCTAGAAATCCGCAGTCGAGGCCGCCGGCCGGCACCTCGAACAATTGCGCCGTTTTTGTACCCGTAACGGCTGCATTAACTTTCATATTCATGCGCCCACTGCACGCCTGAATACCCAAGGTCTTTGCCGTGAGCTTAAACTCTGCATTCACCAAATTAACTGTGTCGGGCACCCCTGTGGTGGAGGGGGCGTCAGACGATCCGTTGGTTTTAGATGTCTCGCTATTGCTAGCTAACTGGCTGGATACAGATGCGGAACCCAGTCGGCCACTAAGCTGCGAATCTCTGCCTGAACTGGTGGAGTTGCTGCAGCTTAATGTTGCCACGCAGAGCAATGGATACAGCTGACACAGCAACGTAAACCTACTGTGCAGTTTAAGCCGTTTAAAGCTGACTCCCATGCCGCCCCTTCCTCTAAAGCGAAAGATATGAGCCATTTCTGGCTCCTGGCTCTGGGATTCGGCAGCTTTGGGGCGCAACTTTAGCGCCAAGTTTAAAAAAGATGAATAATTTAATAATTTCAGGAGATAACGCCACCCAGTGAAGGTGTCGGCAATTATTCCTTCGGCAGATCCGTATACTTTGCCGCAGTACCACGCGCCAAATGCACCGGATACTTTGCAGCGTTTTTTTGTAACTTGGACCAGACTGCAGCTTCGACATCGATTTTTAAGACATCTGCAAGCCGGAGACAATAAAGTAGGATATCCGCTACTTCGTCTCTTACCCTCTCGGCAGATGCCGGTTCGTTCATCACGGCGTCACTCTCGCCGGCAGTCAACCATTGGAACAACTCAGTGAGCTCGCCAGCCTCACCGCTAAGTGCCATGACTAAGTTCTTAGGGGTATGGAACTGCTCCCAATTTCGCTCGGCGGCGAATTGGCGCAAAAACAAGGTAATTTTATTGATATCCATACTATCCCCCGTGATTTAATTGCCAACTCTCAAGCCCGAGGACCCACCGTGCTGCTACCAGTGATAACTTGGCACTTAGCTGCAATCTCGAGACGTTCAGCCTCGGGATCGCTACCGATCACGATACCGCTGCCGGCAGCATACTCATAGTGACCGTCTCCACTCCCAACTAGAGTGCGAATCAATAAGGAGGAATCGAACGAACCATGATCATCTAGGTAAAAAGCATGACCCATAAAATACCCACGCGCACGCCCTTCGTAGGCACGAATCGCGTTCATCACTTCCCGCTTGGGTGCGCCTGTGATCGATCCCCCGGGGCATATGTGCGCAAGCATATCGCCCAAGGTTTGAGGCAGTCGCAGCTGAGCTTGCACCTGCGCTTCCAAGTGGTGAACACCGTGGGCGCTCAATAATTCACCGGCTGAACGCACACTCACGCTTCCGGGCTGCCCCACTCGAAAAAGGTCATTGCGCATCAAATCGACAATGATCGCCAATTCAGCGCGATCCTTGGCACTCTTTAGCAAATCAGCGGCAGCCTTCGCGTCGGCTTCGGGTTGGCCTTCAAAACGGGCGGCTGTACCTTTGATCGGGCGAGTCTCGATGGTTGCTTTGGACTCACTTCCCGAGCCGGCAAAGATACGTACAAATCGCTCTGGACTGAGCGACACCAGGCTCAAGCCCGGAAGCTCAAACCAGGCCCCAAATGGACCAGCGCAGTTATCTAGTCGCTCCGCCACCCAGCTCCGGGAAAGTCGCTGTCGTACCTGGAAATATCTTAGCAAATTTAGCTGATAATAACGGCCCGCACGAATGTCCTGTAGGATCTGCCTTACCTGCTGACGGTAGTCATCATCGCCAGTAGTCGGTAGCAACTGCGTTAACTGAGACTCCGTTTCACCGACCTTAGCTTCGCGAATCAGGCTTTGGGCCAAGCCTTGAGGATCGACGAAAACATCACCCTCGTGACGGCTCTGATTCGATTGAGGAATATGAAGAAGTTGCAGGTCTCGGTCGTAAACTAAAGCAGCCTCGACTCGCAACACCCGCGGCACTGAGCCTGAGCCGGAGCCTGCCTCAGCAAACTGGTCGTAACTCAGCACACCCAGCAAACCGCGACCGAATGGCAATGCTGATGCCTGGGGTACGCGTAAGGGAATTGAGGCCGCTTGCTCCCAGCTAATTTCACGAAAATGGGTCGCGATAACGGTGTATCGACCAGTGCCCGCCAAACATGCCAGCGGCAACTTTTCAGGCCAGACCGTGGCCAGTTTAGACATGTATAGCTTTGACAGCCGCAGAGGTGGTAACCACATGGGCGAGTCTATATCACGACAGGCGCCCTACCGCGAGCATGGAGAGCGCCAATGCGGACCGTTAGCGACAGGAGTGGCTAAGATGCTGGAACATGGATTTAAGCAGATCGGCGTCCTCGGTGCAGGGCAAATGGGCAGCGGCATCGCACAGGTATGCGCGAGCAGTGGTCTACCTGTGACTTTAGTCGATCATTCCTCGGCACAACTCGAAAAAGCGAAGATTGCGATTACCGCTAGCCTCGCAAAATTGGAGGCCAAAGGGTTAGTCAATGCCCAAAGTGCTCTACTGAATTTGAAGTTTGCGACTGAAATCGTGGATTTAACTCGTGCTGATTTAGTGATCGAAGCAGTCTCCGAAGACGAGGTGCTGAAGACCAAGTTGCTAACACAAGTCGATCGACTGGTATCTCCAGAGGCGATACTTGCCAGCAATACCTCTTCGATTCCGATTACTCGACTCGCGGCGGCGACCTCTCGCCCCGGTCAGGTGATCGGCATGCATTTTATGAACCCGGTCCCACTCATGCGCCTGGTAGAGGTGATCCCCGGCATGGCAACCAGTGAGGCCACGACTGGCCGCATTCTGGCGCTCTGCGGATCATTGGGAAAAGAGGTATCACGCAGCCAGGATTACCCGGGATTCGTGGTCAACCGGATCCTGATGCCGATGCTCAACGAGGCCTTTAATGCGCTCATGGAGGGTGTCGCTAGCGCTGAAGATATTGATAAAGGGATGCGACTAGGCACCAATCAACCTATGGGACCATTGGCTCTGGCAGACTTCATCGGCCTAGACACCTGCCTGGCCATCATGCAGGTGCTACACCAGGGTTTGGGCGACCCTCGTTATCGCCCTTCCCCGTTGCTCAAGAAATACGTCGAGGCCGGATTTCTCGGCCGCAAAAGCAAACGCGGCGTGTATACCTACAACTAAATTTACTAATGTTTATGAATAGTTAACCATGAAAAGGCGGAATTCAAAATGAGCACCGAGCCACTCTATAAGACACTGATAGTTGAGCATGATGGCCCAGTCTGCCGCGTCACGATCAATCGCCCTGAACAACTAAATGCTCTAAGTCCTTTAGTATTTGAAGAGCTACAAGAGGTGTTATTCGGTGGCACGCTTGAGGTGGAATCTACGCGCGTACTAGTGCTTCAAGGCTCAGGCCAAAAAGCTTTTGTCGCGGGCGCCGATATCAGCGCTATGCAAAACCTGAGTCCTGACGAGGCACGTGCATTTGCCCGCCACGGCCAATTGTTAACCAAAGGGCTTGAGACACTCAATATTGTTACGGTGGCAAAAGTTCAGGGCTATGCATTAGGTGGTGGCTGTGAACTAGCCATGGCTTGTGACTTGATTATCGCAGGCCGCAGCGCCAAATTTGGCCAACCAGAAGTGAATCTCGGGCTGATTCCTGGATTTGGTGGTACCCAACGACTAGTGCGGCGAGTTGGTATGCACGTGGCTCTGGACATGCTCCTTTGCGGCAGAGGCCGCTCGTTGAGTGGAACCGAAGCACATCAATTAGGCCTGGTTTCACGCGTTGTTGACGACGATAAACTCGATGCGGAAGTGCAAAAAGTCATCGCTTCATTGCTGGCTGCAGGACCACAAGCGATCGCAGACTGTAAGCGTCTCGTACGTGATTCATACAACATGAATCTAGATGCCGGACTGAGTGCCGAGGCCACAAACTTCGCGCACTGCTTCGCCGGTGAAGAGGCGCAAGAGGGCATGACAGCTTTTCTAGAAAAACGAGCACCAGAATTTACTCTGTAGTTAAGTATTTTGGCCAATTACCTTGACCCATCGGTCTATAGGCCTTAAAAATATATAGGTATTCTATTAATTCTTAGCTGCCGCTAAGCCGTAAAGGAGCATCATTATCATGGCTATAGAAAAACCACTGAGTGACTTCTTAAACAACTTCCAAAAAGACCTGAAACAGCTACAAAAGAAGATTAAACAAGAGGGCGATCATTTGGTCAGCAAGGCAAAAACTGCCGCGACTAAAGACAACTTGAACGCTAAACGCAAAGAAGTTGAGCACCTCGTCGAGCAAAATCTAAAAAAACTCGAACCCACAATCAACCGCTTCGTGCATGAGCTCAACCAAACCGCCAAAAAAGCCGGCGTCGATCTGACCGACCTGGAAAAGAAAGTGCGGACAAATTTGGCAACAGCTCGCGGCCGCTTAGCTAAGGCATCGGGCAAACCCGGCAGCAAAAAGACCACGGGCAAAGCGAAAAAAGCAGCACCTAAGAAAGCTGCTGGTAAACGCGCTCCTGCCAAAAAAGCAACCGCTGCTGCAAATTCTGCAGCATCGACCGGAGAAGCGAAGTAAGCGTGAGCCCTTCCTTTGAGCAAAAGGCTAAGCACAGGTTACGTGTAGAAAAACGCGAGGATCTGTGTTGGCCTTTTGCCCTTTCAGCCCCCCGAAAGGCCCTGCTAGCCTGGTACTTGCGCCATCGCCGCGCATTACCTTGGCGCCTTTTATGGGCTGAGACTAAAGATCCATTCGTAGTCTGGGTCAGCGAAATTATGCTGCAACAGACCGTCATTAAAGCCGTGATCCCAGTCTATGCGCGGTTTCTACAGCTGTTTCCCGATCTCAGAACTTTCGCCGCTGCCAGCGAACAGGATGTCAGACAGGCTGTGCGCGGGCTCGGCTATTACCGCCGATTTGCCTTCATGCATAAAGCCGCTCAACAGCTCGCAAGCTCCGGCAGCGACTGGCCTACTACATTTGCCGGATGGCGGGCGCTACCGGGAGTCGGCGACTACACTGCATCGGCAGTTAGTAGCATTGCCTTTAACGAGCCGGCTGCTGTGGTCGATGGCAATGTTGAGCGGGTGTTTTGCCGCCTACTAGACCTGCGCGAGCCGCCAAACGCGCCTGCGCTCAAGCGCGCATTTCAAGTGATGGCGAAGGAACTACTGGACGAAAAAAATCCGGGAGATTTCAACCAAGCCTTAATGGAATTAGGACAGACTGTCTGTACTGTCAGTCAACCCGGATGCAAAGCTTGCCCCATCAAATCGGTGTGCCTTGCCTATGCGCGCGACAGTCAATCTCTCGCTCCTGCTGCAAAGCTAAAAGGGCCACCCCCGATGAGCGTCCGCATGAAGCTTATTCTGCTTCGTCAGGGGAACATGATTGGCCTGGTGGAGCGGCCCAAGCAAGCAAGATTCTTAGGCAGCACTGCGGGATTCGTGACTTTACTTGAGACAGCAGATGGAGAGGTATTAGGTGACGGCTGGTCCGGCGCCCCCGTCCACGCTAAGCTCCACAAGTTATCCCTGAAAAAGGGCGAAATTTTAGGATCGATTCGTCACAGCATTACTCATCATCGAATTCAGGCTGAAGTCCAACTTGTCGATGGTGAGACTGCCGGGTTACCAGTGACGTGGCTTGCTGCTGTGGACGTAGAACGACATTTAATTTCAAATCTGGATCGCAAAGCATGGACGCTAACTCGATCAATTTTGAGCCACAAAGACACAAAACGGGACAAATCTAGTCCGGGCGCACGCAAATCTAAGCCTAACGTCGCACTTTTTGCTGACTGAAACAGCTTCAAAGCCAGTAATGAGCTGGCACATCTCTTGCAAAATATAGCCCTCAAAGGAGGGCTGGATGAAACAGTCTCAAAAATTTACGGCTAACAATGTGCCTAGAGAGCTTGATGCAGCTGTAGCGCTGATGGTCAGGTGCCCTGCCAACACGCCCTCTTTAGCCGAATTGGCGAGGGCTGCAGGCCTCTCAATAACAAGCTTAAATCGCAAATTTCGCCGCCAACTTGGGCTAACTCCCAGGCGATGGTTTTGGAAATTTCGGACCCAATTGGCTGCAGAAATGCTCGCTACTGCACCGCAAGCTTCCTGCCTCAGCATCTCCAGACGCTGTGGGTTCGCCAGTATGGCGCACTTTTCCCGGCGCTTCCATATCGCTTTCGAGCAGCCACCAAGAGCATTCAGAGCACATTGCCAGCTAAATTGCACAAGCATCGACTCCCACGTTCACCCCACTGATATTGACATAAACGAACTCATCGAGCGGACACTTAATCTCATGGGCAAAGCAGAATGCCCTCCCGGAACTAAAACTCCACTCTAATCGTCGACCTACTCTCCAAATTATCTTAAGCTTTACCTCGACGTTCTATGATTCAACTGGAGGCCCACTCGTTGCCTGCTACATCCACATTATCGCTTAAAGTTTTGCATTTGGATGACGATCCATTTGAGCTGGAACGGGTAAAAAATGCGCTCGAAAGACACGCGCTAGATTGTACCTTTCATGTGGAATCTGTAAGCAATGTGAGCGATTACCGTAAAAAGCTCGCAAGCTATCCAGATCTGGTAATTTTAGATATTCATGTCAACGATCCTGCTTTCACAGGCATTACTCTAACAAGAGAAACGCGGGAATCCGCTCCCGACACCGTCATTTTGATGTGCTCAACCGCAGATGATTTGCGCACGATTGCTGATTGCCTAAATGCAGATGCCGATGACTTTATTTCAAAAATGTCGGACAAAGGGGAGCTGAGCCTCAGAGTCTTCAACTCCTACCGCCTAGCTACTATGAAGCGAGGTGGTAATTTTATCGCCCAGCCCATCAGTACAGATAGGCTGCTACCAGTCGGCGCGACTATGGAGCGCATAGCACGCCGCATACCACTGATCCTCGATTCAGCAATCTCGGCTATATTTATCATTGGTGAATCTGGAACCGGCAAAGAAGTCGTAGCGGATCTTATTGGTAGCGCCCTACCTCCAGAAACCCCGTTTATCAAAGTCAACTGCGGTGCCATTGCCCCAACCCTGCTCGAAAGTGAACTTTTCGGCCACGTCAAGGGTGCCTTTACCGGCGCGACCGCCGACAAACGCGGTCTACTGGAAGCGGCATCCGGCGGATGGATCTTCCTCGATGAAGTGGCTACGCTTAGCCCTTTAGCACAGGTGGCTCTACTACGGGTCCTTGAAGATCACACTATGCTCCGTGTCGGATCAACTAAGCCCGTGCATCTTGACCTAAGAGTGCTTTCGGCAACAAACGAGTCCCTTGAGACGCTTGTAGCGGAGGGTAAATTCCGCGCCGACCTTTGGCAAAGGCTCAGAGAAACTGAAATCAATCTGCCACCGCTGCGCCAGCGACCTGATGAAATACCAGCTTTAGTGGAGCGCTTTTGTAATAACATGAACGGAGGCCCCTACACTGTGAGCGGACCAGCAATGGCCGTACTAACTAGCGCCAGCTGGCGTGCGGGAAATATCCGTGAACTCCGCAACTGTCTGCGCGCGATGACCGAAATGCATGTGAATAAGTTACTCACGCCACTTTCTATACCGGAGAGACTCTGGGAGGAAATAGGCGAAAATCCTGAAACACAGCCTCAAGATCAAGCTGAACTAAGGCCACAGGTGCCGCCTGACGATTCAGATGACCACGGAATCGTAATTCCTTGGAAATATGACGATAAACAAACATATGATCACCTTACTGACCTTTTGCTACTGACCTTGACGCGCAAAGTAGCATCAAGGCATGGGCGATTATCACTGCGTAGCTTGGCTCAAACTATTGGAATGTCCCGCAGCACGTTATCTTCTCGGTTAAAAAATCTCGTCCATCGAAATTTGATTTCTACTACTGAGCTCTCTCAACTCGTTGGAATTAATGAGGCCTAACTTGTCTAAAGATCGTATTCAGCTATCCCACTTACGCCTGCACCTGATCATCGGAATTCTCCCCGCAGAACGACTGATTCCACAACCCGTGGATGTCGGTGTGGATCTAGACCTTGATCTAAGCAAAGCGGCAGTTAGTGGCAACTTAATGCAGAGTGTCGATTACGGAGATCTACTCAAGCAAGTCAGCTTTATTCTACATGCCGGGCACTTTTATCTCTTAGAGACAGCAGCTCTTGCATTGGTTCACTTTTTACTGACGCCTCTAAATAAGGACGCACAAGTCAGCCATGCTCGAGTCAGTTTGAGCAAAAGGGAAGCACCACGAGTTAGTCCAGCTATACCAAAAGTCACTGTTGCTAGAGACTTCGTAGACGTGAACGTGGCGGAAGAAAGAATCGGCGACACCACAGTCCACCATATTTTCTCAGGACATAACGTCACCGTACAGCGGCTGCACGGTAAAAACATTCCGACGGTGCAGCACGACTCTAGCCATAAGGCACGAGTTGAGGACATGGAGATAGCTCCTGGCACAATCTTGCGCGTAAGATCTCTCGAAATCTAAAGACGCACAAGACCCATAGCCGCCGACAGAGCTCAGGTGACAAGCATACCGCCATCGACGGGTAGTTCCACTCCGGTAATCCAGCCTGCCGCAGGACTCGCGAGAAACACCACCGCCATCGCGATATCCCGCGGCTGCCCCATCCGTCCGAGAGGATGTAGCTGGTCCACCGCGGCAGTGCTTTCAATAAAGCTCTTTTCATCGACGAAACGACTACGGTACATCGGAGTATCGACGATAGCCGGGAGAATCGCGTTCACTCTAACACCCTCGGGCCCTAGCTCGAGTGCAAGTGTCCGAGTAAGCTGACCAAGGGCAGCCTTGCTGGCGTTGTAGGCCGATGCACCCGGAATCGCTTTTTGCGCTAAAGTGGAACTTATATTGATCACCGAAGCATGCTTTGACCGGCTCAGTAATTCGAGCAAATCGCGAGTAAGGAAAAACGGTACACTCGCATTTAGTATAAAGCACTGATCTAAGCTGGCATCTTCGGTTTCCCGAATGGGAGCAGAGACAAAACAGCCGGCATTATTAACTAGCACATCCAAACTGCCAAGCAGCTTGGCCTGTTCCACAACACGAGCACGGTCAGCATGAACGGCAAGATCCGCGGCCACCCGGTAAACCTGACAACCAGCATTTATTGCACCAACAGCCTGTGCTGTGTGCTCCAATTTTTTCGCATCACGTCCTACCAAAATCAGCTTAGCAGCACCGGCTTGCGCCATTTCTACTGCAGTGGCCGCACCGATGCCAGAACCAGCGCCCGTGATCAGAGCAGTATAACCATCTAAACTGAAGACGGTAGACATCATTTAGCTCCGTGTTTTGCGGACTCGATTGCTTGGTGTTTCGTGAAGCACAATATCTTCTAGCCGCACATGAGGCGCTTCACGAGCTAGCACGCTGACAATTCGTTCCCAGATTTTTTCTGCAAACATTTCAGTGGTTGGTACTACGCTTTGCATCCAAGAAACGTCAGTATTAAGATTCTTGTGATCTACGTCTGAGATCACTTGGGCAAACACGACCTCTTTCAGCTGGCGTAGATTCATAATCATACCCGTCTCAGGATCAAGCGACCCACTAACTGTGACTTCGAGAGTATAGTTATGGCCGTGTCCAGCAGGGTTAGCACATAGTCCAAAAACCGAGGTGTTCTGCCTGTCGTCCCATTCAGGACGGTACAGCCGATGACCAGCACAAAATTGAAAGGCCCGAGTGATCGTCAGCATTTATTAGTCCCTTTTAAGGTTTAGTCTGCAGCCGCTGCCAGTGCTAGCCCCTGCTGCACCAACCATCTTTTTTCATCGCTTGAAGCTGCCGTCTCGCGCTCCAGCGCTGCCGCGAGGTCATCTGCACCAGGTGCCTTAGTTCTCTTTGCAAGCTCGATCAACTCGATCTGCAGGAGCCACTCATGTGGAAAACCAGAGCTAATATCCTGGAGTAGTTTTACCACCTGCTCGGCAAACACCTCAGGTCGCACAGAATTCGTGATCTTATCGCGTAGCTCTCGCACTTTCTGATAGGCAGCAAATGCTGCTAGCTCAGCGGCAGAGAAAGGTGAAGTCCTAGCAGGACTAGTTGCTGCTGTCCCGACATCGTGTGAACCATATCGTTCAGGGTCTGCGGGGCCTCCGGAAACCGATGTCACAGCTTCGCCGACAGCCATGTCAAAATCTCCCCACTCGGGAAGAAAATAGTCCTTTTCGCCTCTTTTAACGGTGCATCCGCGCCACTTTATTGCGAGCAAAGTCTGACTCTCATCTCGCAATATTTCCGCAACCAAGCCTACAATTTCAAATCCGGTAGTAAGACGCAGCGTTGATTTTAAGCCGACCTTGATACCCAACTTAGACAGATCGTCTGTATTGGCATAGCGCAGCGGCTTCTCGGCTAGGCCAACAGCACGCCCGAGTGGCGTGCTAAAGCCGAAAGCATGCTCAGCTACGCTTTGGCCACGAAGTTCTCTGCCGTTCACGCAAAGTTGTACAGGGCCTTGCCACCTAACAAAATCCACGGACTGGTCAGCCTGGGACAAATATTCAGCGACTTCACCGCTAATCTGAATACCTGAATCTAAAGTAGTGGTGGTAACCGTGGCGCCACTTAAGGCCTCGGCCAACCCATAAACACCACCACGCTTGTAAGACAGTGTTTGCTCAAATTCGCGCAGCACTGTTTTCAAATGGTTAATATCCTCAGCCACGAAAAGCTGAGGTTGCGGCTCAGTGATATCATATCCGGTCTCTACACAGTCTGCAGTCAATCGCAGTTTCTTGACCTTGGGCATCAAACAAGCCTGGCTTTCGCCGACGGAAGATAAAAGACCAGCACCATATATTTTAGGTGCCGCAAGTGAACCGATTAAACCGTACTCAACGGTCCACCAATTCATCCGGGCTACTTTACTCGCCTCGGTTATGACTGTCACTGCAGCAGTTGCCTGAGTCAATGCCACTGTCGCAGATTGCACTTGAGAAACAGTGCTATCTGGATTCTCTTTTACATCCGACAGGGTCCGTATGGCCTCGTAAAGCTTCAGATCCTGCTTAGAGAAGATGGCTTTTTGTGCCATTGACGCATACATCTGAAGATATTCGGAATATTCCGGATCAGCGAGTATCGGAGCGTGTCCTGCGGCCTCATGCACAATATCCGGTGCTGGCGTATAGTGAATGTGATCTACAGACCGCATATCCGAAGCAATTGGCAAAATTCGCCTAGCCTGAAAATCAAGAAAGGCTGCTGGCGGAATGAAGCCTTCCACTGGTACGGCACCCCAGCCTAGATCCCGTAGTTTGGCATCCATTTCTGCGATACTTGGAATCCGATCCACGCTGATGCCAGTTCGACGCAGCCCTTCTAAATAGATGGGGACTGCGTGCTCCTTAAAATAAGCGCGTGACTGCCGCATGATGTAACGCCAGCCAGCATGATCACGCGCCGAATACCGATCGGCACGCTGCTCGACACAGTATTTTTGCAGGTAAGCTGGTAGCTTGGCTATAGTTCGATACATCTCTGGACTCCGCCATCGCCATTCAGAAGCACTAAAGCATTATTGATGAAACTTCATACAAGATGCGACCATCGTGCGCAGGCCAAAAGTCGATCCGCCTCCCGATGGGTAGCCAAGAGCCTGACAATTCCAACCGGTACCTGCAATATCCAGGTGAACCCATTTAGAATCACCAACAAACTCCTTGAGGAACAGACCACCCATGATGGTGCCGCCTTTAACGCTCGGCTTGGCAATATTCTTCAAGTCGGCAATGTCACCTTTTGTCTCTTTTTCCAGCTCGGCCCAAAGGGGTAACTGCCACAGAGGCTCACCTTCAGACGCACCGGCATCCAACACATTCTGCGCGGAAGCTTGGTCATTTGACATGACAGCAGCTCCGACACAGCCTAAAGCCATAAGAACGGCGCCAGTCAAAGTCGCGATATCGATGGTCAGTTGAGGCTTGTATTCCGTGATCGCATAGTGGAGCACGTCGGCCAATACAAGGCGCCCCTCGGCATCCGTGTTGTGAACTTCGATGGTCTTGCCATTCATCGCCCGAACAACGTCACCTGGCTTGGTAGCGTTACCAGATGGCATATTTTCCGTGGTTCCCACGACACAAACCACATTTACAGGAGGCTTCACCTTAGCAAAAAAGTGGGCTGCGCCTAGAACAGCCGCGCCACCGGACATGTCGTACTTCATCTCTTCCATCCCGGCGGATGGCTTGATGCTGATGCCGCCAGAGTCAAACGTCAAACCTTTGCCCACGAGGGCCACGGTCTTGCTTTTGTCCTTGCCTTCGATCTCAATAACAATCGTGCGTGGCTCGGTGCCCCCACCATCGGAAACGCTCAAGAACGATCCCATGCCAAGCTTAGTCATTTGCTCTTTATCGAGAATTTTGTGCTTTAGACCGTTATCCTGCGCAATTTCTTGCGCTATCTCTGCCAACTTGATTGGATTGATGTAGTTGGCCGGGGCGTCCTGGAGAAAACGAGTCAAAACTTGCGCTTTAGCAAACGCAATTTGCTGCGCAATAGCATCGGCACTCACGTCGGATCCTAGCAACGTGACGCGAGCGGGGAAGCTCTGGACGTCTTTCTTCCTCGCGCCCTTGAATACGGCTGAGGTGTAGAGACCACTCGCATAACCATCGAAGACTTCTGTAGCACTGAGACCTTCGGCCGCAGCAAACGCTAGGTGACTGATCTTGAGCTCTTTAGTTGCTTTAGCTGCATCGAGACCGAGCTGGCGCGCGACTTGCCGCGCATGAACCTTCACTGTCGACTGCGGTACTAATGTGAAGGCACTGCCGTCAACGGCAAGGTGCAGTGGTCCAGCGCTGAGCTTCCAGCCTAGTGCTGCAGCGGCTGCAGTCAGTTTGCGCACTAATTCCGCATCAAGCTTCGGTGCGTTGAAAGCAAACGCATCCTTATTGTCATCTTGACCCTTCACAACGATGACAGTGTGGGCTCCCGCTGCCGCCTGACCAGCGGCAACCTGCACAATATTAAGCCAATCGCTACTGTCCGGTAGCAGGTTTTTCCAGGATTCATTTTGTAGAGCGTGGCGCATGGTCTTATTCCTTTGGTCCAAGTTGGCTTGACGGTCACGAATCTACCGGATTGGCCGAGCCAGGGCAAGACAGCGAGGAGGGCTTGAGACTTGCGGCCAGACCGTCTACAACTATAGCGCCGCCACTCACAGACGGTGGCCACTGGCTAGAGTCCTGTAACTCACGACAAAAGAGGCAATCATGAGCGCCATTACGCACGTCACGGCCCGCGAAATCCTTGACTCCCGCGGCAATCCGACCGTCGAGGTTGAGTTGTTAACTGAAAGCGGCTACTTCGGCCGAGCTGCCGTACCCTCGGGCGCCTCCACCGGCGAGTTAGAAGCCTGCGAACTACGTGACAACGACGCCCGCCGCTATGGTGGAAAAGGGGTGCTTAACGCTGTTCGTAATGTCAAAGAGCGGATCGCTCCAAGGGTGATCGGCCTAGATGTGACAGATCAGGTGGGACTGGACGAGCTGCTCATCCAACTAGACGGCACGGAAAACAAGAGCAATCTCGGCGCAAATGCAATATTGGGCGTCTCCCTAGCAGCCGCTAAGGCCGCCGCCGAACTGAGCAGCCTGCCGCTGTACCGCTATCTCGGCGGGACCTATGCTCGTAGGCTGCCTGTCCCATTGATGAATATCATCAATGGCGGAGCCCATGCGGATAACAATGTCGACTTTCAAGAATTCATGATTGTACCTTGCGGCGCTCCTAGCTTCCGTGAAGGCTTACGTTGGGGCACTGAAGTATTTCACGCTCTCAAAAAGGTACTTAAGGGCCGCAAACTCAACACCGCGGTCGGAGACGAGGGCGGCTTTGCACCCGATCTGAAATCGAATACCGAGGCCCTAGACGTCATCATGACGGCAATTCGCGAGGCCGGCTTCACTCCCGGCCAAGACATAGCCCTGGCATTAGATGTTGCGGCATCGTCGTTCTGCGAAAAGGGAAAATATGTTTTGAGTGGCGAAGGTAAAACTCTCGACACTGCCGGCATGGTGAATTTTCTCGTGGGCATGACCAAGAACTACCCAATTGTCTCGATCGAAGACGGCCTGGACGAACACGACTGGCCAGGCTTCATCGACCTAACTAAGCAAATTGGTAGCAGCGTTCAAATCGTAGGGGACGACCTCTTTGTAACGAATCCCAAGATCCTTCGGGATGGGATTACCAAAAAGGCTGCCAACTCTATCTTGATCAAGCTTAATCAGATTGGAACACTGACCGAGACCCTTGCTGCTGTATCGATGGCGCAAACACACGGGTTCAGTGCAATCATTTCACACCGTTCAGGCGAAACCGAAGACACGACGATCGCAGACCTCGCGGTAGCCACTGGTTGTGGACAAATTAAGACCGGGTCAGCTTCACGCACAGATCGAATCTGTAAATACAATCAGCTGCTCCGTATTGAGGAAGAACTCGGCGAAACCGCGACTTACTTCTGGAAAGCTTGATCCCGCTGTGGCGCGCAACTCTATCGCCCCAATTTTCTGGATGCTGGCACTAGGCCCTACGCTTATTGCCAGCGATTGCGCGCAAAACCCCTCAAAATCAGTAAATTCAGTGGCGGCAGAGCAAACTGCCGCCACTTTCGAACTTGATGTCGCCCGTAGCCAAAGTGATCTCGCCGAACTGACGAGACATCCCCATCCGCTAGGCTCAATTCGCCAGCGCGAGGTAGCCAGTTGGCTCGTGTCTAGACTGACTAGCGAGGGCATTCGCGCAGTTAAGGAAGATTTTAATGCTGTGACGCCAAATCCAGCAACTCAGCGCACAAGCGAGAATACACCCCTTACCGTCAATCTGATCGGCCACAACATATATGCCATGGATGTCGGAAGACTTAATCCGCCATGCGTCGTCGCTCTAGCATCACACTACGATTCAAAAGATATTGCCGGGGTTAAATATCTTGGGGCGAACGATAGCGGATCGTCGACTGCAGTCCTTTTACAACTCCTCACTCACATTAAGAAGCATAGTGTTTACCATCAAATGACCTGTGGCTTTGTAGGCTGGTTTTTTGATGGAGAAGAGTCCGTGTTAGCAAACTGGACAGACGGCCAACTATCCCATCCGTCGAGAATGATCGACCATACTTATGGTAGTCGAATGCTCGCCTCCAAGCTAATACCCTGCATGTTCAGCGGCAAGCCGTCGAGTTGCCTGCCAGCCGAAAATGGTCGAAATACAGGGCCAGCTGTGGCTGCTGTAATCCTCTTGGACATGATCGGCTCACCCGAGCTTAAACTATCCCGCGATCTCCAGTCATCACCAGAGTTACAAAGAATCGCGCAAAGAGGAGCTGCGCTATTAGGACTTCCAGAAATTTTTACTGAACAAGCTGCTAGCATCGAGGATGATCACAGGCCGTTCCGCGCCCTAGGTATTCCAGCCATAGACCTGATCGACTTTCAGCACCTTAAGCACTGGCACAAGCCTAGCGACGATGTGGACACACTTTCACCAGCAAGCCTAAATATTGCTGGACATATAGCTCTTTACGTTGCATCTAGCCTCGCCAATCCAGCTGACCCAAAGCACCCCACCAAAAAAATTAATAATCAATAATATCAATATATTATCAAAATCCTTTAAAGTTTTTCCCACCCCCACCGACAAGTCTTTAGAAGAGAGATATTGCGTTTAGGAGTCATAGTCATGCTGACTAGCACGGTGGATTTCGGAAATCTAACTATCGATATCCAACAAACTGCAAATGAAGTCGTCTATAAATTCGTTGGCGAGGTTGACGAACATTTTCGGCAAAAAGACGTGCCCAGAGTCAAGAAGGCGAACATCACCTTCGTCCTGGAGGACATCGCCACATTCAACTCCTGTGGTATTCGCGAATGGATTTACTTGGTCCGTGATATTAGCGAGCTTGGGGCGTTGAAATTTACCAAATGTTCAGTAGCAATGATCGATCAGATTAATATGGTCCCGGACTCTCTCGGCAAAGGGACTGTTGATTCATTTTTCGCCCCCTACTACTGCAACTGTGGTGGCGAAGTAAATCGCCTGATCAATGTCGGAGATTGCCTACCTCTCTTACTTAGGAAAAATGCTCCTGAGTTTAAATGCGAAGAATGCGGCCACAAACTCGAGTTTGATGCTTTAGAAGAAAGTTACTTTCTGTTTGCTGAAGCGGCACTACCAGAAGCTTCCTAGATCGGCCTAAGGGGCTCACCTTACTTAACACTATGAAATAGGATGATGATCAATGGGCATGGATGCTCTGACGGCTTCAGCGTTTACTGCTTTAGCCAGAACACAACTCCCTGATCTGCACAGAAAGTTAGCTGCCTTAGCCAAGCTTCCAGTAAGCAAACGGGAAGCCGACTCGGAACTCGCTCAAGCCATCAGCGCTGTTCAGGCCTCGTTTTTTCGACTAAATGAATGGATTAGCGGCCACAGCGCTGGCACCACTTCAGATCACTTAACCCAAAACGAGATTAAACTGGAGCATTCCCAAGCGGAGCTCACAAAGAATGCGGACTATGAAGACGAGTCGAACGTTGCGACCAATAAATCCCAATTAGACTCCCTCACCTCTCTGGCCGCTGAGCTCGTGTGCGACCGAACAAGATTTAGCAGTATCGAGGAGGATATTCGCAGCATAATCCCGCGCAACATCGCAAGTACTTTGGCTGAAGCCATTCAACAACTAGACCGTCACACTAAACAAATGCGTGACACTGTCATGAAAATCAGGATGGTTCCACTCAGCCATGCATTCAGCAGATTACCTACAATGGTTCGGGAATTAAGCGCCCAGCTGGGGAAGGATATAGAACTTCAATTCATCGGAGAAAGTACTGTGCTCGACAAAACTATTGTCGAACAAATTGAAGACCCACTCATCCGACTGATCCAGAATTCCTGTAAGCAGGGAATTGAGACTCCGGACACGAGACAAAAGGTAGGCAAACCTTCAGCAGGACTAATAAAAATATCCGTGCGACAAGAGGGCAATTATATTCTCATCGTCATCAATGATGACGGACAGGCGCAACGCGATGTTGACATGGACATCGTGCAAAGCCAAATATCAAAACTCCAGGGCACTTTGGAGCTAGATTCAGCACAGGCCCATGGCACCACTGTAACCATCAAGCTTCCGTTAACTCTAGCAATGGCTCAAAGCCTACTTGTAGAATCCGCGGGTGAGCTCTTCGCCATTCCGATGGGTTCAGTCATCGAGTCAAAGCGTATCACTCCTGAAGAAATCCAAGTCAACGGCAACACACACTTCATCCAACAATACGATTTCAAGATTCCAGTGATTTATCTTCACGAAGCTTTCAAACTAGATTCTAAAAATGAACTTTCCTGGTACTCAAAAAATCAAAACCAAAAGAATCAAATTCGATTGCATGACAAGATCGTAGCACGCCGTGAGGACCGCCTGTATGTCGTAATTATAGGTTCAGGCGAGCAAAGCTTCGGCCTTATCGTAGACCAGGTTTTATACCAACAAGAGATCGCAATTAAATCACTTGGCCCCATACTGCACACTCTACCCTGTATCGCTGGCGGATTTATTTCTGGCAATGGTGAGGTCGTATTAGTACTCGACCTCGAACAGATTGAATCACGATTTATATCACCCGTAAGGAGAAGGGCCGCATGACTCTCGACCTTAGCAACCGCAGCGATTCATTCGACTCTGCCAATAGCCAGAGCGAGCAACAAACACTAATATCTAATGGCGCTCTTAAAACGGAGCTCGAAGTCGAGAACTATAAGTTTTTTAGCTTCTTTATCCATGACACTGAGTACTTATTACCAATAGCAAATGTCGAGGAAGTCACTAATTTGCCATCAATTTCTTTCTTGCCTAATGCAAACAGATTCTTAGATGGCGCATTTCATCTGCGCGGAAGTATACTGCCGGCAATCAACATGAGGAAAATTTCTGGATCACCAAGAGGCGAGCCTTCGCCTGAAAGCCGCCTCATAGTGGTCCGTGAGGCTGGACTCGATTTCGGGTTGATAGTCGATAGAATTAATCATGTGGTCACCCTATCTGCAGACCATATAGAGCGCCAAACTCAATCTAGCTACCCAAATAGCGAGAATTTTTGCAGCCAAAAACTCAAAAACGGCAACCGATTTACAGGTATTATAGATCTCAGCAAATTATTAACGCTGATAACCGGCGAAACTAATCTAGACCTTTCATAAAGCCAGGTGACCTGCTAGCACCTGAGGACTTTATTCTGCAACTAAATCATGCCATAATTCCCCAAATCAAAGTCTTGTTTTGGGAGAAACACCATCTTGAAGCGATCGATCTTCAATCAAAAGGGCGGCGTCGGCAAAACTTCTATCACCTGTAACCTTGCCGCTGCCTTTGCCAAGGCTGGTCGGAAGGTCTTAGTCGTAGACTTAGATTCTCAATCAAATAGCACCCAGTACCTACTGGGACCATTAGCTAAAGAAGTGACGAGTACAATTGCTGACTTTTTTGAATCAACACTCAGCTTCAAACTCTTTGGAGATTCATTAAAACAAGCCCTCTACAAAACAAGCTTCGATAACCTCTGGTTAATTCCAGCCGAGCGCGGACTCTCTGAGCTACAACAAAAGCTCGAAGGTCGATATAAGATCTTTAAATTAAGGGACGCAATTGACGATCTAGTCAAAGATTTAGGATTCGACGACGTGTTTTTTGACACACCACCGGCGTTGAATTTTTATAGCATGAGTGCACTAATGGCATCTGACCGAGTGCTCATCCCCTTCGACTGTGACGCGTTTAGCGGAGAGGCTTTACTTCAAGTGATGGAAGTCATTGAAGAAGTGGCCTCAGATCACCAGCCGGATTTATACGCCGAAGGAGTGATTATAAACCACTTCCAAGCGCAAGCGAAGCTACCTCTTGAAGCAATTGAGAGCCTGCGGAGCAAGGGATTTCCAGTACTCGAACCGTACCTTTCCACTTCAATCGTGATGCGAGAGAGCCACGCAGCACATATGCCCCTAGTGCATTTTCGCCCAAAGCACAAACTATCTGATGAGTTTAGCAACCTAGCTGGGCATCTTATCAACCACTAAGCAAGGCACCTAGATAGTTTCTGGCGCTCAAAGCGCGCTAGAAACTAGATATTTAATTTTGTCACGAATTCAATTAACGCCTTGGCATACGGTGACCTTTGATAAATTTCACTATGCTTATGCAGATTCGGCACCAATAAATCCTTATCGAGAATTGATTCGAAGAGGCCGATCACATCCAAAGTCTCAGCTATCTGCATGCGGTAAATATGTGCTCGCATCGACTCCCATAACTGCAGTACTTGATCTTCGCTCGGCATTCCTATTTTTTCGTGTATAGCTCTAACCGGCCTAAGATCAAAATCGCGCAGATATTTATTAATGCCATCAGATGAACTGAGCTTCATCTTTAGCTTTGAGAAGCCCTGTTTACTAAAAATCTGATGCAACGAACCAATAACTGGCAAGAAATCCCTTACAGGATCAAGTGCCAGCGGCACATAGTAATGGATCCTAACAGACCATATCAGACCGATTATACGATGAAACAGATGACTAGACGGCGTCTTTCGATAGTGGGAGCTATCGACATATAAAGTACGCCGCAAGCCATCATAGAATATTTCTGCACCAAGACCCGGCAAATCGTATGCTGTGTACTTCGCGACTCGGACTCGCTCTGCATAATGGTGTAAACCTACCGTGCGTAAGATGCCACTCTGCCAGTCAAGTGGCTTACGCATCTGCTGAATCATCGACTCCGTTAAATTCAATTTCTTATTAAGATAAGTTTGAGAGAATCTTGATGAGTTTATTCGCACCAGTAAAGGTGCCATCGCAATCACCAATTTATGCAAACTTGAATTGAGCCCTGGCGTATTCAGACGCTGAGGGAACCTTTCTTTACCCGACAAGGGATATCCATACTCATCAGGATTTCTCCAGACTCTCCAATGCCAATTGCTCAATCTTTCGCAGTTGCCTGCCACAAGTGCAACACTCTGTATCGCTAGATGCTTTTCAATTTCACTTGCAAATGCTTGCTGCAATAGTCGGCCAGTAAGATCAGCATTGAAATCACCTTTTATGACTGCTGCCCGCCAGTCAGCAGCATCATCAGCAGCATCGACATTGACTCCAAAGCCCTCTCGCAAAGTATTGTCGACCTGGACAGTATCTATGACATTGCGATCAGTGGACTCATTTCCATCAGCTACCTCGAACGAAGTACTCTGATTCATAAGCATAGTTCCGTCAGCACCATCACCAGAATCTAAAGCAGTCTTAATAGGTGGGATAGGTGGAATAATGACACCTGGTGCCGGCGGAAAAATCATATTGCCAAGTGTCAGCGCCTGGGTGGTCGTTTCTTCGCTTAGATCCGCCGAAAATCCAGCGACCACAATTGGCGGCACAGCTCTGGGACTAAGACCACTCAGCACATCCGCGCCCAAATTAAACTCCATAACGTCTGCCGAGGGGCCAGTTTTTCCATTTAATTGACCATTGCTGGATAGACCGACCTGCAAGATTTCGTCACCACCTAGGTTCATTGAAGACTCGGCAGAGTCTTCAACGTCATCAATATCTTCGCTATCGAGATCTATAACATTGGCCGCAAACGGATTGTCATCTTTACTAACTTTTTTAGTGGATAAGATCTGACCTTTTGGAGCGACTGTCGATGCGGCATCTTCATGTTGCACGTCAGCTCTATCTTCAACGGAAAGATCTAGTCCACCGGCCGGTTCCAAGTCTAGGCGCAGAATATCACTACCACCCATCGACCCTGAACTTGGAGGAACTTCGTCCGCGATATCCAATTTAAATTCTACTACTTCCCCACCACTGAAGGATTTCGGCACAGGAGCAAAAATCCCGACCGGTGATGGTTCGACTAGGCTCGAATCACGTGCAATATTTGGTACGACAAATCCAGCAAAGTCACCGGAAACTGCCTTTAAATCAACATTCGCGGATTCCTCTTTTGAAGTAAAATCCACATCCTGTAGTCCTGCAGAAACAGCGAGTCCAATATCGATCGCGGGGGCAGAAATTTCTTGTGGCACTCCATTATCTGAATCTGGACGAAGAGATGACTCCTCCTTCTTAGCTAAATCGATACTTTTCTCTGCAGACTTAACCGGCGTACGAGGGAGCGCCGTGGCCCCATGTACTAAAATTTCCTTCTCCAGATTACGCAACTCTAATTGCATCGACTCGATAGTAAGCGGGAATGATTTCAATGGACGCTGATCGAGGCGAAGCTTAGGCAGAATGGCACGCAAATGAGTTAAGCGTTCCGTAGGGGCACCAAATTCGAGCAAGAGAAAGTAAAGCGGCATCCAAGTACGACTATTACTTGGATCAGCGGCGTAGACCTCCGAATATATCGCCAAAGCCTTGCGCCTGGTTTCATCCTGGTCAAACAACATACTTGCATAAACTAACATTAATTCTTGCTTACTCGTTGGCCCAATGCGATCACCGATATTGTGATCTAAGGCAGCCTTGTAGCAATCAAGCAGCACATGACGCATCTCCCCCCGCTCGATTAAAATAGTGGTCTCAGATAAATACGCTTTCATCTTTGACTTGTTTGCTACACAAGCAAGACCGCGCCACCATTGGTCAACCACTTTTTCTGCGTCAAGCTCAACAATTGCTGCCTTAAGAGTAACTTTGTAGATCTCACTCGATACAAGGCCGTTATTAATCAAGGCACCCGCTAATTGTCCAGCCTGCTGCCATCTACCTTTTGAAAAAGACTTATCTACGTGCTTCTGGAGTATCCGCTGCACCGCAACAGGATCCTCTCCAATTTTCAATAAACGCTCTGCATTTCTAGTCAAAGTCTCAATATCTACCGTAGATGCGACATCCTGCAAATACTCACCAAGATGTTGCTTTTCGCGCTCCACATCATTAGTTTCCGCAGCTAACTTAGCGAGCACATGATGAATTTTATGTGGTTCGTCGCTAAAGCGAGCTGAGGCACTAAACGCTAGGCGAGCTCGCGCACGATCCTTCATCTTGTGCCAGAAGATTTGACCAAGTTGGTCTAGTAGCGCAAACTTCTGCTGCCTATTTTCTTCAAATTCCGCCTGCTTCTGCAATGCCTTAGCGAGCAACTTCCAATGACCAGTACGCTCTACAAGTATTCTAAGTTCCTGCAATTCATCAGGAGTACAAGCTACGAGTGTGCAGACTCTAGCCACCATTTTTTCGGTCGCTACTTCTTGATTCAACCTCTTGGCATATAAAGCTGCGGCAGTTCTCGCATGACTCACAGCGACGTGTATCGTTGTCGCCTTAAACGACATCAACTCATGGTAGATGGCCAACTCCTGGTCCAACCCCCTCAGTAATTTTATAATATCTCGTTCGGCGAGCTCAGCTGTCAGCCCTCGTTTAAGCAGCTCCCTAACGAAGAAAAGTAAATACTTTAAATCCGGCGATTCTTTCAAAGCAGAAACAGCTTCGTTAAGAACGATTGTTTGATCATCAACTATAGGCAACATTTGCGAATAAATACTGCCCATGAGCTCGTAACGACGAACATTATCTAAATCAAATAGTGACTGTATAGCCTCACGCATCCACTGCAATCGTTGCATCGATGTCAGCTTTTTCAGCTCACCAATTGCGGCCATTAAACGCCCAATTGCATCGACCTGATTTGCTTGATGGTAAACTTGAAATCTTTTTTTCAAAGCAATATCAGCAGATAAATCGAATGCGTAAACTCTTAGGGCCAGATTATCTCGTTGTAAATCTGTCAACTCAGCGGGCGTTGTCAAGAGCTCGAGAATTAGAGACTGCTGATCTGCTGGCGATACCTGCTGCAGACGCAATTCAAACGCTTGAACTAACGATCTATAGTCCTTCTGCTGTGATAAGTACTCTGTGAGAAACGCAAAGCCACTCGCATCTATCCAGCCTTCCTGGTTAGCTGCACGCAGATGCCGAATAGCGCCAACATCATCACCCAGCCGATCCCTAAAAACCTCAGCTAATCGACATAGAAATTCCCCGCGACGGCGTCCAGACTGAACCGCTGGAATTTTCGCTATCAGCCTCGCACTGAGGTCCGACCAATCAATATCAACATCGTTCCAGCTAAACAAAAGGTCTAGCTCCTGCGTTGCAATCGTACTCGTCGCAAGCAGACGGAGATACAATTCTAATGCTCGCTTCGGCTCTCTCACTGAACCACGATATAGGCTCACTAGTTCATCAAAAATGGGCTTTAAATATTCACTCTTCCCATTCTGCTCAAATACCGCGAACTCAGCTTCAAGAATACGGGCCAGTGACAAGTGATTTGCGCCCTGCCTATAGATGTGCTCAAGCTCACGCAACGTCTCAAGATCAGAAACATCGTATTCTATTGCCATTTCATAGCGAGTCGCCGCCAGATCTGGCCTATGGAGATGATGACACCAAATACGGCCAATTGTTGCTTCTAAACAGCGCTTTTCGGCAGCACTCAGATTTAGGTTCCGATCCTTGAGCAAACTATCGGACACCTGGATCGCCTCTTCGTAGCGTTCACGCTCCACGAGTATGTCAGCTATGAGCAATGCAGCTGCCACTAAGCCTCGATCAAGTTTCAAAGCCTTCTGCGCTAACTGTATAGCATCGTCGCCACTGATCCCTTGTAGTCGACGGAGTTCAGCCAATCTCAAATGAATTTTAGCTAGTTCGATACGCCGTCTCTCGGCACCTATCAGACGGTGCAGCAGACTTATTTCCGCGTCGATACGATTATCCAGTCTAGCCAATTCTATTAATTTTTTTAGCACCCTAGGTACGTCGCCACGTTTCTCAAGAACTCTGTAATAGCAATCTGCAGCTTTGTCGTGATTTTCCTGAGCCCACACATCGCCTAGCAATTCTGGCAATACTAAATCAAAGCATTGCAAATTGTCCGCACCACGAATCTCACTCATGAGCAGCGCACCAAGTTTCGATAAATGCTCGAGTGATGCTGACTGATTTTTGCTCAGTAAGGCTAGATGAATCGAATAAGAGAGGAACAGCTTTTGATTAGGCTCAAGATCCAAAGCCCTACCCATGATCGCATCGTCGTTGAGTTCACCGCACCCAACAAGCCCAAGTAATGAAAGGCGGCGCCACAGATAGAGAGTGTCACGTTCTGTCGCACAACGGTCGACTAGCTGCTTCCAGGCTTGGTTCAACTTTCCAGTAGTGATCGCCTTGTCGAGATCACGACATTGTTCTAGGCGCTCTCTCGACTCCAAAACTTCCACCGGCACAAACGTCACTTCGGTAAAACCAGCAGGTATCTCCATGTCATCAGACAAAAGTCGAACACTTAACCCTTCATCGCCAGCGAAAACACTTGGGCTGAATTGACCACGTGCCTGCGATAATTCCGCTTCCAGCTTCCGAAGCATCGCCGGTGTTGCCCCGAGGCTAGCCAAATGAACCAACACGGGCGCCATCAGAGGAAAGCGCATTTCATGAATCGAGGTCGGCACGCACTCTTTGTGGCTAATTTCGCCCCATGATCTTAAACCCAGAGCCTCTGCTAAGAATCTCAGAGGCACGGTTACAAAGACGAAGGGAAGGAAGCCAAACCCAAAGATATCGGAAAGTACTAGCTGGCCTTCAGTGCCTTCGGCGAGGATACGTACCTTAAATCCACCTACCCCGTTTGTGTGCTTGGATAGTTGGCGCGACACATCGTCGCCTTGAGTTCCTTGATCGCGACGAAGAGCACGGTTGAATTCGAAAAGGCACCATATCGATCCGTCTTTCTGAAAAACGAAGTCACTGGTGGTACGGGCCCCGAAGTATTTTTTGGTCAAATTGCTCAAATTGCGCAAAATAGCTGTCTTATCGAGGTCCATCATCAAATTGTGAACGGCCAACCCACTCTTACGAGATGCCAGCTCGCTACCAAGGACACGCCAAGGATTGACGACTCGACTGGACGCCGGCTTGTTTTGAAGACTTTCCGGAACTTCTTTGGGATCAACCAAAGACTCGCTCCGCAGTCTCCACAAGACCCACGTTTGACGAGACTCACTCACGAAGCCGAGCTTCGTCAGCAGTGCATCAATAGGCTTTTCGCTCTCCTTGCTCACCCAAGAAACCTCTAAAAATCAGTCAATTACAGGAACGTTATTAGACATTTGCTCAACGCGAATCACACCTCCTCAAACTGCTGCCACTTGGTGTGGCTGGTCGTTAGAGGTATCGGCACATTTTATAAACAGCTTAAACTTTTCCTTGAATTACCCAGTTCCGCGATATGCCTTGCTATAATCAGACTTATGCCAATGACATGGACACCCCGGGGTGAATAGAAAAGGATCAGCTCATGACGGCTACTTTTGAGAAATTTCGGCATCATCTGGCTTATTTGGGTGATCCTAGGTTTACCGCAACTACCAGCGCTCTGTCTTTAGGGTTCAGCAATGCCGTCGCCCCTTTGTGCGAGAGTGGCATCGTCGCACCCGGCCTTATGCAAGCGATCGAAATTGATCTTCTATATTGCGTCACACGCCATCGCCTTTGGTTAGCGACACCGCTATTTGCCGTAATTTTGACCGATCATGTCGCCACAACGTTCCAAATACCTCAAGAACTAGCTAGAAGCTTGACGAGCGGTATTATTGCAGTCGGCCGTCAAACCTTAGCGACCAATGCAGCTAGCAGCGATGAATTTTTGACATGTATTTGTATAGCTACGGCAACTGCCGAAGACGAGGAGTCGCTACTACTAGACTTGGGATTTGGCCGAAGTCTGCTGCTTCGCATTAAAGAAGCTCTGGGGCTGATGACCCAACAGACTGACCACGGCACGCGCTATCTCCCTGAATTGGATGCACAAATTGCGCGAATTGTGACCACGATCGCTGACGAGCTGCAGGACTCCCCCTGGGCGCTACAACGCCGAAGGTTGCATTATCTTTTACTCGACTCAGAGGGACCTTGGTGCGATGCATTCATCCGACACGGTACCGAGTGGGTATTTGAATTATTGTTAAAACTCTCGCAGCAGCGCGTCATGCACATTAGGGAACTGACGAAGGAGCTAGCAAATCTTTTACCCCATGCGCCTGAATTTCACGGCGAACGCACAACAACATTACTTTGTAGACTCCTCGCAGCCCGAGGGCTCATGGCCCCAGAGGGGCAACGAACTTGGCGCAATCTAACCCTAGCTAGCGAATTGACCGCAGCCGCCTTCGCCGCTAATTGGACCAGTGACGCGTCGGATTTACGCTCTGAAATTCCAAAACTTGATGCCTATTTTCAGGCCAGTCTAATTCAACAGCGCATTGAGGACACCGATCTACTCGCAGCCGCAATCAGTGAGATCAGACCCCTGACTCCGCTCGGACTGAAAACGGCATGTCGACGCCTGAGTGCGTTAAAGGGACAAGATGCCACCAGACTATTGCTGCAAAAGACACTCCCATCAGAGTCCTCTTTTTGCCTCAAGGAGGCCATTGTAGAAATCCTAGATGAGCTTGATTTGGCAGTTGGACAGAATAGAAACAAAGTGGCAAAATTGCGGCATGAACAATACGTTGACAGCAATAATTGATCAATTGACGCGATTAGGACTTGCACCGGATGAATTGCTGGCTCAGGAGCAATTGCTCAGCCGCGCTATCAGCGAGCAACGGAAGGCGTCGTTCAAAATCATAGACACTTGCCGCTTTGACAATGGCAGCATGTTAGCTCTGCCCCCAGCTGCTGATCTTAAAAGCGACTGGGCAGAGGGCTACATTGCTTTTGTACTTGCTGCAGGTGCCGCAAGCCGTTACTCACAGCCCCTACATCATCTTAGCTGTGCATTAGAGGACAAAAACCATCCCGACATCGTCTCGAGCTTAGAATCGCTCGCTCACGAGGGAGCCCTTACTTGGCCACTGCCGCAGCAGTTGGCCACATTGGTATCGGCGCCAGCTAAGGCCAACGAACTAAGCGCAAAAGACTGCGAGCGTTTATCCGAAGAGATCCACCTACCCAAAGCACTCATGCCATGCGTGCGCGAGGGGACGTCATTTCTAGAGTTAAAACGTCTAGAGCATCTAAAGCTCAGAGGACTCACGGGTGAGCTTTTTGTGACGCCGCCAGGCAAGACCGCCGCATTCTCCAGCGCTCTAGCCGCAGCCAACACTCAGCAGCTTAAGCCATCTACCTTAGAGTCACACTTTTTGGAGCAGGGCCCTGCGCTGTCGACGATCCGCTTTCACCGCGATGGTCGCCCAGTGCTGGAACCTAATGGTGAGCCGTCCATGGTCCCAGCGGGACATGGTGCCATAGCCAAATTATTCCCTACGGCACGGCAATTATTTCCTAAGAGCGACGCACTTTTCATTCGCAACATCGATAATATTATGGGCACTGGGACCGCAGCGATAGCGGCAACCAGGGCCTTTTTGTCGATGCATCGCCAGCTTCTGACAGGCGTTCGCGCGATCAGGGCAGCCCTCGCAAAGCAGCAAATCGAAGTGGCTGCAGCGAGCGCTGAAAATATCTTGAGGCAATTTTTGCCGACGTCGGCTCCGGCGTCTGCGATTAAGCTTCCCAGTGGCCCGGTTGCCGCGTTATGGCGCCTTCAGGCATCGCTGTTCCATACTCCACTAAATAAGCCTCTAACTGACGCCTATTTACGCGAGTTATTTGCTCGCCCAGTAAACTTAATGGGACAAGTGCCAAACATTCATAACGACGTCGGTGGCACGCCATGCTTTATTGACGCCCCAAATGGCGGTGCACCGGTAAAGATAAGCTTAGAATTGCCCCATGTAAGTGGAGTAGACCGCAAACAATTCCTAGAAAATCCCTTAATTGCGACCCATTTCAACCCTGGATTCTGTGCCGTCGAAATCCCGCAAGATGCTGACTATTATTCAAAGCAAAACCGGGACTTCTGGTTAATGGCAGAGAAGGTTTATCGGGGTGAGCAAGTCGTTTATTATGAGACCGTCTTGTACGAACTACTAGGTAATAGCTCGTTTGCCAACACGGTCTTTGTCGAAGTCCCACGACTCGTATTCAATCCGCATAAAGCCTTACGTGACGCGATGAACCAAAGTTTAACTGGCTGGCTTGATGCACCGAGCACAAGCCACTCCTAGGTACGTCAAGGCTTACGATCCCTGAATCCATCCTAGGCAGATCCCTAAGGCAGGATCACTGGGCGGCATCTTTCGCACGCCGTCAATGACGCGCCCTGCAAAGATTTCCCGTTGTTTATCTGCGGATGAGAGCGCTAAACTTATTAAGTCCGGTTCTCATCTTCGCCTTCTCCCCCCCCAACAATCAACACCACACATCACAAATCTTCATCGGAGGACACATGCCTGTGCAGGTAAGCAAGGACGCGTTTGCCAAAGCTTTAACTGAGCTCGGCCACGATCCCGAGCAGTACCGAGGACAACGCTTGGCTCTAGCTGGCATGTGCGAATTATACGGGCTCGAGGTCGATGCCGTCTTAGACGCAATCGAACATCGGCTCGTCGCCGCGCACTACGATTATTTCAACGATACAATTTGGGTTGATGCCTTGGACGCGGCACATTTTTATTTTTGCATCCGGCACGAATCCCATTTGTACGCAGAATGAAGTTTTTTCAGGATTTCGCATAAAAGAAAAGTTCTTGATTACCAGCGCGGCCAGCCAATCTGCAGTCAATGGTCACTCCACCAGTGAGACCAACTGCGGTAAAAGCAGCCGCTACTTGCTCCGCCGCTGCGGCGCGCAGGTCGGGATCTAGTACTACGCCGCCATCTGGAATTAGCTCACGCGCTAGTTCAAATTGCGGCTTCACCAACAGCAAGAAATGAACATTTGGCCCCGGCGCTGCATTTTTTAGCGCCGGGGCCAAACGCGCTAAAGAATTGAAGCTGACATCGGCCACGACAAATTGCACTGGCGGGTGTGCCGCTGGAGAAAAATCGCGAATATTGGTCTGCTCAAGGACAGTAACGCGCGGATCCGTCCTTAACTCCCAGGCAAGCTGATTACTACCTACATCCAGTGCAATGACCTGCTTTGCTCCATGCGCCAAGCAACAATGGGTGAAGCCACCTGTGGACGCTCCCACATCGAGCACCACTAAGTCGTTAAGGCAATCAGATAAGTTCAAATCCAGTAACGCAGCAGCTAGCTTGTCGCCGCCACGGCTGACGAATTTTGATGCTTCTTTTACTCGTAGCGTGTCGTCGGCATTGACCTTACTGCCAGATTTGTCGATGCGCTGCTCGTTCACCAAAACTTTGCCAGCCATGATGAGAGCTTTAGCCGAGGTTAAGGTATCTGCCAGACCGCGCTCAACGAGCATCAGATCCAGGCGTTTTTTCTTTGCGGGGCGCTCGGTCAAGGCTTTAACTCCACCCAAAATATTTTTTTTATTCTAATAATAACAGATATTTAAAAGAATTATCAGAGACCCCTCTAAACCCCTGCCACCAACTGCCGAAGTAAAAGTGAGTGTGGAATTCGGCAGGAGGAAAAACACGATGAGCAACTCACAAATAATCCGCATGATACAAATCGACGACAAAACAGTCACTACCGACCTTGACCGTGCAGGCTACCGCAAAATGGGTGTCTTTGTCAGAGCGGCCGCAAATTATGAAGAAGCTCGGAAAATCATGAAGGCCGAGAAAATCGATCTCGTCGTCATCAATCTCGACTTTGCTGCCGTCGACGGAGCGCTGATAACACGTCATTTGAAAGCCCAGGAAGACTCCCAAAACGTGCCCATCGTCCTCACCAGCGTCCGGACCTCTGCGCGCGTGCGAGCTGTCGCACTTGAGGCTGGAGCAGACCTTTTCGTCGAACAGCCTTTGCCCCGTCAGTATTTCATTGAAAAGCTTAAGCAGCTTCTGGAACAGCGTACCCGGACCAATGAGCGCGTCGAAGGCCCAGGTGAAGCTCACTTTCAGGTAGA
Source organism: uncultured Pseudomonadota bacterium (assembly GCA_903915625.1). Classification (GTDB taxonomy): domain Bacteria; phylum Bdellovibrionota_B; class Oligoflexia; order Oligoflexales; family CAIYRB01; genus CAIYRB01. Next base: position 34,809 of record CAIWTN010000017.1, read on the forward strand.
AGGTAGCGACATCAGCTGTCCCATCGGGGACCTCTCCCAAACCGGCATGCTGCTATCTACAGATCAGGAGATTCCGGATGGTACCGAAATCAAGGTCGAATTCGAGCTCCCGGGCAGCAAAAAACCGCTTCGGATCAAGGGTACAGTCGTCAGAACGCTACGTTCGCTGAATCAAACAAACGGTGTCGGTATCCGCTTTTTAGAATTTCTTGGCGACTCCGAGCGGCGCCTCGAGCGCTACATCGCGAAAACCTCCCAGGGCGACAATAAAATGCAGTATTATCTGTGATAGTAACCAGCTGAAAATAAAGCTTTAAAAAGAAAAACTAAAGCCACCCACTGAGCACTCCGACGGCGTATATAAGCCAAAAAAGGAGCCTTGATGAGGTGGTTTTTCACATCGTTAATTTGGATGTCATCCGTGACAGCCTGCCTGGATATTTCAGGCGGGACTGGCGGAAGCGACCCTAACGAAACGAACAAACCGAGTCTGGCGACAATCAGACAGGATGTCGGCGGGATCGTCACGGCTGAAATTACCGCGTCCACTGACAGGCCTCAGCAAGTCAATGCAAGTCCTAGCAGCGCTATTAGCGGAGCCGCTGTGCTATTTCCCAGCGGCTCACTCCCTGCCTCTACTTCTGTGACTATACAGCAGGGGGAATCGGTCATCCTGCCCACGCTGCCATCAACTTTGGGCTTGGCAGCTGGCAATCAACTTTCCGAAGCCACTCGAGCGGTGGTCGTAACGGCAGCCACATCTATGGATGCGACGTCACCTTTTGCAATAGCGCTGCCTATCACAACAGACTCAACTAGCCTTACTGATGGGAACGACCTGAGTAAACTTGTAATTATTTACATTGCGCTGGATGCATCGAGTAACCAGTCCCGGATCGGAGTGATTCCGAACACAGAGCTCGTGATTGTCGACGGACGAATCCAATTTAAGACTAAGCATTTTGGTTTATATCAGGGGGCCTTTACCGCTAATCCTCTTACGGAGCGCATTGACCGTCCCACCAAGAAATCCATTTTAACTTCCAAAATTGCCGCCACGCTGCCTGGAGTGAGCTGGCAGCCGGTTAGCGCTTCCTATCTCAATGGCCAACTTCAAGTTAGCACCACAGTAAACGGAGTGGTTTCACTGCAAGAGTGCTTAGTAATACTTGTGGAGGACAAGAGTTCTTGGCCGATTTTTACCGCTGTATTAGGGGCAGCTACGACAGGGTCGGTGCCGATGACGGTCCCAAAGCCAGGCAGCTATCTAGCGCAATTGATTTGCACGGAAGAAAACGGCCGCGTAGTAACTTCGCCTTGGTCCAAGCCCGTGATCTTCAGTAACGCCAGTTCCCCCCCACCCCCTCTTCCATCACCCATCGTAAAAACTGACAAAGTTAATAAGGACAGCGATGCATCTTCGACTCCTCTAAGCTGGCAGCAACCAATTAATTTGTTTTCGAACATAGACCGTGCTCCAAACACCCCATTTATGACGACATCAAATCCCAATGGCGCCACTTTAGTCATTTTCACGGGAGCGGGTGGCGCGAGTTCTTCAGGTACGTTTGCCGGCATGATGAGTGATTCAGAAAGCAGAAAAGCAACCATGCCCATGCGCATCGGTGAGCCTCAAGCAATGGAATCAATGGCCGCAGCAATAGATAATTCAGGGAACGCGCTCGTGTTATGGCCACAGCTTGCCGAAGACGGCAACAGCCACCTGAGCGGGAGTTTTTTCAACGCCATGGCGCAAGATCAAGATGCATGGACGTTCCTGGATCCGGTCATTAATTCATCAAACGAAACGATGCGCCTGCCGGGCACTGTGGTTTCACACGCTTCGGTTGCCACAGATCCCACCGGACATTTCAGGGCCATTTGGGTTGAACAATCAGCTGACGAAGATGCCAGGTTATACAATCGGATTTTCGACCACGCATCCAAGACTTGGGTAGGAGATGCCCAAATGCTTCATTCTGAAGCATTGGACTTATCGACGCCGCCTTTAATTCGTATCGACAGTCTCGGTAATACTGCCGTTTTGTCGTCTATTAAAGGCAACGATAGCCATACTCTGCGACTTGATTACGCGGCTGCAAGCAGTAGTTCTAATTGGAGCACATATACAATTGCGACATCATTACTGAGCACCGAAATTGACTCGCTGAATTGGGCGATGGATCCTTCGACAGGACAAAGCTTTATCGTCTGGTGGGATAGCGTCACAGGCTTCAAAGCCCGCTCTTTCATCCGCGGCAAGTCGCAGGGGATCGCCACCCTTTCAGTCAGTGGCCCAGCCAAAGACGGACAAAGACCTTTGCAGACTATTCAAGCAGGAGTGGATCAACTCGGTAATGCAGTATTTGCCTGGCGAGCCCGAGACGGTGTGTACGCAAGTTACCTAGAAAGGGGCGCTACTGCGGCTTCCGAGGCGGCATTGATCTCGACCCTTGATCTTGACGAGCTATACTTAACCACTGACTCCAACACCGGCAATTCTGTGATTGTTGGTGTTCAGCGCGTAAATGGAAGAGTGGACATTCATACTATTCAGCGCCAGGCTAACAAAACCAGCTGGAGTGCAATTAGCACACTGAATCTAATAATCCCTCTCAAAGACCCCACTCTAGTGTTAGCCCAAGGTGGGCTAAGCGTAACAGCCTCAGGGATATTCAACCTATTGTGGGCCTCTGACGAGAACTCGTCGATCAACCTAATTCAGCTGCGCTAGGTTTTTTCGCGAACGCTACTAATTGGCCACAGGCTGCCGCAATATCCTGCCCCTTGCTATAACGCACCATGACTCGGATTCCAGCCTGATGCAGGACATCACGAAAAGCTTGGATACGCTCTGGAGGCGGAGCCGAGAGGCGCGATGGCTCAACATTGTTAAGTGGAATCAGATTAATCTTTGCATTCAAACCAACGGTCAACGCAGCAAGAGCGGATGCATCAGCATCACTGTCATTCACTCCAGCGATCATAGTGTACTGCATCATAACGGGCGGTCCAGACTCGCCAATACGCTCACGAAGCCGACCGATCACATCAGTCAGAGGCCAGCGTCGATTAATAGGCATGATCCGTGAGCGCTTAGATTCATCAGGACTGTGAACGCTGAGAGCCAATCGAGCTTTCGGATGGGCATCGTACAAGCGGTCGATCCCAACCAAATGGCCGGCAGTGGACACAGAAATATGTGCCATACCCAAGGCCAAACCATAGGGATCGGTCAAAATGCTGAGGGCATCGATCACGGCCTCTACATTGTCTAAAGGCTCGCCCATCCCCATAAACACAATATTGCTGATACGAGTACCAGGCGCCAATCGCGTGCTCTCCAACCACTCGGGATGCTCACGCAGCCAGTGCTCCGCTAACATGACCTGCCCAACAATCTCCGCAACCGAAAGCTGGCGCACCAGCCCCATGCGTCCGGTATGGCAGAAAACACAGCCCTGAGCACAACCGACCTGAGACGATAAACAGAGGGTTAACCTTGCCTTCTCCGGCATCAGTACGGCTTCAACTTCGCGCCCGTCACCAAGACCCACCAAAAATTTCATACTCTGGTCATAAGCGGATCTGTGAGCGACTTTAATCTGCGGTAGGCGAACCGCGAATTTATCTTGCATGACAGCAACTAAACGCAGCGGCAGTGTCGGCTCGGACCAAGGATTGATCGACAAATCCTTGTAGATGCGGCGAAATAAAGTTTTCGCATGGATCTCGGGAGCTCCAAGATTTCGCACCGTGTCTGTTAGTCCCGCTCGGGTCAGACCCAACAAATCCTGCAACAGCTCATTTTCTATTTTAATTTCGCTTAAATGCTGCGCCATAGACTCGCCAAATGATCTTTTTAAACTTATAAAGTGAAGGTGGGGTAAAGTCACGGATTCAGGCGGGGTTGATAGCACATGGCAGGGCGCTTTAGCATTGAAAATTTAGGCGAGGCAACGCATCCGTCACCTATCGAGCGAGCCGAAGGCTTCGGCTTCACCGGAGATGACGAGCGTATCGCCTACAATCCTTACTACTCGGTTGCGGATCAAATTGAACCAAAACCGCTCGAAGAGGGCTTCGAGGTAGCTGGTCCCCGCGCCAAGATATACTTCAATCCATCCCAGACTAGGACTGCGATCGTCACTTGCGGTGGCCTTTGCCCGGGCATTAACGCCGTGGTTCGCGGCCTCGTGTTGCAGCTTTGGTTTCGCTATAACTGCCGCGATATCCTTGGCATAAAGTATGGCTTTGGCGGCCTGGCGGCGACCAGCGAACCACCCGTTAGACTAGATCCTGACGTGGTAGCCGACATCCATATGCAGGGCGGCACTATGCTGGGCACCAGCCGCGGCTCTCCAACAGCCACCGAAATAGTGGATCGCTTAGTCCATCACGGTATCGATGTACTCTTCACGATTGGCGGTGACGGGACCATGCGCGGCGCAACTGCCATCTGGAATGAAATTAAGCGCCGAGGCCTCCGGATCGCGGTGGTCGGCCTGCCGAAGACCATCGACAACGACATCCCTTTCGTACGCCGCGCGTTCGGGTTTGAGACCGCTGTGTCAGTAGCTACTCAGTCGGTACACTCGGCGCATGTTGAGGCGACGGGAGCCCCACACGGCATCGGCTTAGTAAAGCTAATGGGTCGCAACGCCGGCTATATCGCTGCGACCACATGCCTGGCTGCTGGCCAGGCCAATATTTGTTTGATTCCAGAGGTGCCTTTTAGCCTGAACGGACCAACTGGGCTGCTCCAGCTCATTGAAGATAGAGTCACGTTAAGGCGTCACTGCGTCATTGTCGTGGCTGAGGGCGCCGGTCAACAATTCTTCGCAGGGAAGCAGCAGGAAAAAGACGCCTCCGGCAACGTCAAACTTGGTAACATTGGCACATTTTTGCAGGAGCAAATTTCCGCGCACTTTCGCACACGCAATCTCGACTTCACCTTAAAATATATCGATCCCAGCTACTTAATCCGCTCCGCTCCAGCTAATCCAACGGACCAGCTCCATTGTGCCAGGCTGGCACAAAGCGCTGTACATGCAGCGATGGCGGGAAAGTCAGGGCTACTGATAGGCTACTGGCACGGCCTGATGACGCATGTACCGATGGCCGCCCTGGCAGGCCTCAAGCAGTCTATCAACCCCCAAGGTGAGACGTGGTTCAACGTCCTGGAGACGACGGGCCAGCCTGCACGGATTGGCTAGCGCCCGAACAGGTGCGATAAGCCGCTCAACTTGCGTGCTTACCGCTTCTTTCTTTAGCCTGAGTCATAACAGCGGCATGTCGCTTCTCTATGGACTCGGCCATAACGTTCAGTTTCGCCACGAGGCTTTGGAGCTCGTCTTTTTCGCGAATTTTACAGCGCACCTGATAGTCACCCTGGGTTAACTGATCTACAAACCGTTCGATACTAACTACAGGTCCGTAATATCTGTGAGTTAAGCGGAATACGACGGTAAACATCACCACAATAAATAGGGCGAGTATTGCTCCTACGCGCAAAGCGTTGGTGTAGAACACGTCATTTGTCACTAGCTCCCACTGCAGATTTGGGTCGACGACGTGGAAGATGCCCATGACGTGATTATATTGCTCGTTAAACGCTAAAACGAACATGAATGCACATACGCCTACAAAAGCGATCGAAATTCCAATGACGTAAAGTCCGAATTTAATCTGCTTAAACGGCTCGATCACAGTGGATCGCAGGCTGCGCCTGGCCCTTTCGAAGTCAGAAGTGGGGTTTGCGGACACGAGTTACTCCCTTTCGGCAACCTTCAGGTTCGAGTTGCTCCTTACCCCAATCTGGGGATGTCTTCATTTCGGCAGACCTGCAGCAAGCTTGAGTCAATACCCCCCAGCAATATCCTTAATGCGGCTCAAGTCATTATAATAAAAGATATAAATGAAACAAAATCCACTAAACCAACGAGAAGATCTAGCTGAACGATTGTGCTTGCACTTTTGGCTGCAGCTGGTTAATTTCGGCAACCTTATATCTCATGTAACGGAGTTCGGACTTGCACGGTTCTAGACACAGAAGAAAACATCCAAAAGGTCGCCGTAAAGTTGGTCGGAAAAAACGCCGGATGATGCGCAAGCGTCGTCAATTGCGTACCGTCTAATAGCGGTAGTAGGTCAACCAGCTATAGCTGCACTCGCCAATTTGATTTTTTCACAAAATTCAATTGGCGCTAATGCTTGCTATGATAAATTTTCCGCGTCAGGCCCGCTCACTGCGGTGCCTGAACGCAGAGAATTTTATTTAGTTAAGTTTTTCCATACTGCCAGCCTTCTGCCCATGATATCCTTAGCGAACGCCCGCACAATTTTTCGGACGTCTCAACCATGGAATGGGGAAGGCCTCGATGATGCTCGACTTTATCTGCGAACTCGAAAGAGTCATGGGGAAGTGGCCTGAGACCACTAGTTGGACTTTGGCTCAGATCGCCGACAACACCCGCACGGGGGTGCCCCAAGTGGTCGACATCCTGTCCGACACGCTCGATCGGGAACTTGAGGTCCATGAAACGCTGACCCATGCCGAAGCGGCACAGGTGCTGGCGACGCTCAAGGAACGCATGTCAGGGGAGCTCGCTGCTCGCCAAAAGCGACTCGAGCTACGCCGCGAAAAGGCGATCAGGGCGTATGACCTAACCATGGAAAAAGTTCGGGTTCTGCAAGCCACTAAGAACTGGCGTACTGCATACAAAAGTCTAAGTTATTATGTCGGCTGTCATGAGAATGACCTACCCGAAGATTTGCTGCTTACATTATGTGGTGAGTGTCTTAGGCTTGGAGTTAAGAGTGAGGCAAATTTACAAGAGCTCAGCCAGTGGCTGCGCAAAGGTATCGCCGCTTGCTTCACCACGTCGTCGCCTGAAGCAACCGAGGACGCCATCGATTTCATCGATGCTTACGGACACTTCTTCTTAGACGACATTAATCAGCGCGGCAAAAGGTTGCTGGAAAATGTACTCGAAACACTCAAAAATCAGGCAGCTCAGCACAATTTACTGCCGCGCTATGAAGAGCTTGTGCGGGAGCTGCAGGTTAATTAACGTCAAAAGGAATACCCGTGCCTAAAAAGCAGTTGCGGTCGTCGGCGCGTAAACACCCCACGGCAGCAAGGGCGGCGCGCTGGCAGTTACCGAAGCCGGTACCAGCGCGCCTGACATACCTTAAATGCCCTACGAGTCTGTTCAAGTTTAAGGACACCTCGGATCTTGGCAAGTCACACGATATCATTTCCCAAGATCGGGCCGTCGGCGCGATTAACATGGGACTTGGTATCCGCAAGCCGGGCTACAACATCTACGTCGCCGGCATACAGGGCACTGGCAAGACCAGTGTCATTCGGTCATTCCTGGAAAAGTGGTCCGCAGACTCGGCTAAACCATCCGACTATATTTATGTCTACGACTTTGAGGACACCGAAACCCCTAAGGCCGTTAAAATGGCTGCTGGGGGAGGCCGCAAATTCAAGAAGCAAATGGATGCGTTAATCAAACATCTGCGAGAGTTAGTGCCATCAGCTCTGCAGAGTGAAGATTACGAAAATGCAGTTAATGCATACGTCTCCGCTTCAAATGAACGGAAAGCCAAGCTCTATGCTGAGCTTGAGCGCTTGGCTAAGTCGATGGATTTCGTCATCAAGTCGACGCGCATGGGGATCGAAACCATCCCGGTGGTCGATGGGCGCGCTCTTACCGAAAAAGAATACGGCAAACTCGGCGATGCTGACCGAGAATCCATAGAGGACAGAAGGGCCCAACTCGAGCCTGAAGTATTAGATTTCGCGCGGAAGGTCCGGACTATAGAGCAAGAGACCACTGGCTTTGTTGAGTCTCTGCGAAACGATCTAGGACTTAATTTAGTCGGCAGAGAGCTCGACCCACTAGCCGAGGAATACAAAGATCACGCCGAGATCGCCGCACATCTAGCTGCTGTTAGATCCCATATTCTTGAAAATCTGCTTGATTTTGTTGATGAAAACAGCGAGCAGGAGCAGGAAGCGGCGCACTTCATGGCTGAAGAGCGTGATCGCTACGTCAAGTACAAGGTAAATGTTTTCGTAGATAACACCAATGTCCAGGGTGCGCCGGTAATCATCGAGTCTAATCCGACTTATTATAATCTTTTCGGTCGCATCGAAAAGAATGTCGAACACGGCATGTATCTGACCGACTTCACGATGATCAAAGCCGGAGCCATACATCGCGCCAACGGTGGCTATTTAGTTCTGAATGCTATGGATATATTCAAAACTCAGAGCATTTGGGACACGCTGAAAAGAGCTCTTAAGAATCGCCTAGGCTTTATCGAGGACATGGGCGAACAATATTCGCTCTTACCCACCTCTGGCCTACGGCCCGTGCCGATTCCACTCGACGTCAAAGTAATCCTCATCGGCAACAACGATATTTACCACATACTTCATGGTGGCGATGAGGACTTCCATAAGATTTTCAAAATCAAAGCTGATTTCGATCATCGCATGCCCCGTAATGCCGAGACGGTAAATGCCTACGCCGGGTTTATCGCAACGCGAACTCAAGTGGAAAACCTACTACCGTTTAACTCTGATGGTATCGCTGCCGTTGTGGAATACGGTTCGCGCTTAGTCGAGGATCAACGCTTTCTGTCAACGCAGTTCGCCGAAATCAAAGATCTAACCATCGAAAGCGACTATATTGCGCGGGGCCTTAAGGCCAAAGAAGTGACACGCACTCACGTGGAAGAAGCGCTCAATCTAAAACACCATCGCCTTAGCCTAGTCGAGGAGCAACTACTCGACATGGTGCGCAACGAAGACATCATGCTCAGCGTCGATGGCAGCCGGATTGGCCAAGTCAACGGCCTGGCCGTATATGACATGGGTGACTATTCCTTCGGTAAATTGGGCCGGATCACCTGTACGGTATCGACCTCCAAAGAGGGCGTCTTCAACATCGAGCGTGCCAGTAAATTGTCCGGCAAGATCCACGACAAGGGCATTTTTATCCTGGGCAGCTTTCTCAATGCCGTCCTCGCTAAAGAGAATTCCCTCGGAATCGCCGCTAGCGTTTGCTTCGAACAATCCTACGGCATTATCGATGGCGATAGCGCCACTGTTGCTGAATTGGTCGCAATTCTCAGCTCGCTCAGCGAGATTCCAGTTCACCAGCATATTGCGATGACCGGGAGCTTGAACCAATTCGGCGACGTCCAGCCGATTGGCGGAGTTAACGAAAAGGTTGAAGGGTTCTTCAAAACGGCCAAACTACTTGGCAAAGGCAAATGCTACGATGTGCTAGTGCCAGCGCAAAACATTCCGAACTTAATGCTGCACAGTGAGGTGAGGGAGGCGATTGACGCACGCAAGTTCCGCATCTTCCCAATTCGCAGCATCAACGACGCATTCGAACTGGCGACAGGTGTACCTCTGGGATATTCGCATGTGCAAAATGTGGAGTTCCCTGCGGGTTCTGCACTAGCCTTGATCTCGGAAAAGCTGACGAAAATTCGGAAAGCAAAAAAGACTAAGTCCCACGACTAGGCGACTAGTGAGCTAACATGCAAACAATCATCGGGCTCAAGCAAAGGGCCCGCCTCAAGCGAGCGATTAGAGACTTCTTCGGCGCACGTGATTACTTAGAGGTAGACACTCCGATAGCAGTGACGTGCCCTGGTACAGAGGTCCATCTTCGCTATTTTAAAACAGATTGGACCGACTACGACGGTAGTCAGCACCAACTTTATCTACGCTCAAGTCCAGAGCTTCATATGAAGCAGCTGCTCGCTATGGGTGTGGAGCGCATCTTCCAGATCGCCCCGTGCTTCAGAAATGGCGGGGAACTTGCTGAGTGGCATAGGCCAGAGTTTGCCATGCTTGAATGGTACGAATCCGGTCTTAGCTTCACAGGCCTGATTGATCAGACTGAAGCATTACTACACGCCACACATAACGCCCTAGGTAGCGGCCTATCAATCCCGAAAAGACTACCTCGCGTCAGCGTGGCCGAGGCATTTGAACGCTGGGCTGGGGTCACTCTGATAGACGGTGATCCAGAATTAGCCCTCAAAGGCACGGCGGCTGGAGCTGTGTCTTTAAGAGACGATGACGATTTTGAAACCGCTTTTTTCAAAATTTTAATTGAACGCATCGAGCCTGGCTTGGCCAGCCTCGGCGCTGCTGTGCTTTATGATTACCCAGCATCACAAGCTGCTCTAGCCATAGTGCGTGACGGCTTTGCCAAGCGCTTTGAGATTTATTTTGGGCGAGTTGAACTTTGCAACGGGTTTGAAGAGCTACTGGATGCCGACGCTAATCAAGTGCGGATCCGCGAAAGTAATCTTAAAAGAGCGCAGCTGGGCTATGAGGTGCCCGAGGAAGATCGGAACTTTTACGATGCATTGCGCAAGGGACTTCCGCCCTGCTCGGGAAATGCCCTAGGTTTTGACAGATGGCTCGCTCTTCTATGTCAGGCCTCAACTTTGAACGAAGTGACACCGTTCGCATTCCGCTGACTCCACGCTGGACTTAGTACATGTCGCTTCCCAGATCATAGATTTCGGCGCTACTTTTAGCGCCGAAACTATCAGCCTGTGTGAGGCACGCAGCTCGACTATGTCATCAAACATCCAAATTATCCTTTTTTTAGTGCTCGGCAGCATTCCGACTGCGAGGGCACTAACGGCACTTAAACGTTGCACCAAATTATCTGATGATTTTGCACATCAATGGCGCCAGGAGTATGAGACGCGGCTTTGTGGCGAGATTTTAGCCAACACGGCAAATCTTTCTGAGGCAGCAGATTTAATTGGCGACCTAAACTCAAATCTATCTGTGATGGCAAAAATAGCTGCCGAGACTCTCACTGATCAGCTGATTTCAATCTATCCGTCTTCCTTGCTGTTAGATCCTGAGACCTGTCAAACAACAGAGACTGCCACAATTGCAGCAGTCCTCCATAAAGAGCATCATCCCGGCCAACCAAAGCACTGGCCGAATTGGCGCACCAGGATCATAGACCTACAAAGTGAAGCCCTCGATGCAGCAAGGTAATATCTCTTTGGCTCTGCTCATACTTATTGCAGCTTTGAGTATGATGGCAATTTTTACAGCTCAGGCTGGGCTTATCAGGGCAACCAACCACGCTATTGCACTTTTTGATTCCAGGGAAGACTCCAATTTATTCTGCCGAATATCGCTGGAGCAACTCATCAACCAAGGTCCAACCCAGCTAAGGTCGACACCAGGTTCAAACAACGCAGTCACTACGCTGTGTTTGCCAGCACGCTGGGATCACGCTGCACCGGGCCTACCGCGTTCGAATTCGTCACCCATTGTTTGTGCCATTATCCACCAAATCAAACGACCTAACAGGAAGCTCACAGGTATCTTATGCGACTGAACCTTAGCCTAAATGATTGGCCTCCTTTGGCATCTCATTTAGCCTGCTTATTATTGGGAGTGGCTCTTGCTCACCTATCCTGGCGTGATGGGCCACTACCACTTCGCTTACCTCCACAATCCCTAACTCTTTCTTTACCGGCAAATTCCATCCAGCGCACTTCCGCAAAATTTGCGTCCCGAGGCGTCAAGGTGCAACTAATACAGCGGCTACCAGGCAACACACCATGTCGGCTGACTCCGGACCCCTGGTTGCTGCTCGAACAAAACCCAACATTTGTGATCAGTGGCGGCATTCACTCGGCAGCTGAAATACCCGTAATAAGCAGGGCCGTTGGCGCCAAGCAATTGGACCTCATGGCCTTCTCCAATCTGGAGGGGGCACCACCACTATGCGCGGCTAAGCCGCGCGTAACCTATGGCTCAGGAGATTAAAACCATAGCTATCATGGTCCACCTAGCTGCCGGGAAGATCTATGATTTTCTGCGGTTTTAGCAATCAGACCAACCGCAGTCACGACGAAATATTGCTCAAGAAGCACCAAGTTCCAACCGATCTGCCCCAGGTACACGGGGAGTACTGAGTAAAGGCAGATCAAATATGAAAGCACATTTCAAAAGCTTCGCAATTACAAGCTGCCTACTTCTAGGGGCCTCTGCAGCATTGGGAAACGAAGGTGACACATATGCGCCGACTGCCTATTTTGAACTGACTGGTGGCTATTCAACGTATAAAAGTGCTTTGTTATCGAGCAACGACACCTCAACTTCGATGTCTTATGGCTTAGGAGTTTGGGCTGGGCACGACAAATCTCTCGGTATGAAGCTCGAGCGTTCTAGCTCGACGTTCAACTTCGCTCTAAACAGCAGCAAGCTGACTCAAAACTGGCAAGACTTACATTTTCTTTATCGCCTTGGGGTCGCGCGCTTGGGTGCAGTGATCTCTAGCAGTAGTTACTCAGTGAGTGCGCCACCTGATAGCAACGGCGACGGCAAGCCTGACGACTCACTAGCGGCCGTTGACTACATTGATGTGGTGACGGATGGTTACGGCGTCAGCGCTGGTCTCAGCATACCTTTAGGACGCGTAAGTCTCTTGGAGAGTAATTTTATCTATGTCTTGTCTGCGGCTGGTCGGCAAAAAGCAGCCGCTGCTGACGCAGACACAGCAACGGTGACAGCCTCGCAACGAGTGTCTAGCATAGGTCCTCGAATGGAATTTAATATCGGTGGACGCTTCGCATTGACGCGCAATGTTCTTAGTGCACTGTGTGGCTTTCGTTATAACTCTTACACGATTACTGTAGATAACACTGCCAAAGCTGATGTGATGACATCAACTTACGTGGGATTAGCGACAGCCTGGGACTTCTAATTCAGTCCCTAAATATCCATCGTAAGTTTATAGGTCAAATACTTACGTTTGAAATTATTTAACGCTCGGCTGGAAGTCTGGGCCTCATAGCTACCTTCGATCAGTTGTGCCACAGAATCGGTGACCCACCAGCGCCAGTTTATTCTCAGTTTAATTGAAGAGTCGCTCCGCTGATCAGATGAATTCGGAAATTTCCTCGAATTATATACAAACCCCAAATTCATATTACCGCGCGGACCTGGCTCGTAAACACTATCCAATCGAAAACCGCTATCGTGAAAATTTTGGTTATGCATGGATACATTACGGTAATTGCCTTCGCCGACACGAACACCCAGCTTAAAACTCAAATTAGAGATAGCCTGGAATCCAGCACTGACATCATAATATGGCAGCACTGCTGAATAATCACCCGATCCAGCTAGCTCCCAACGGATGGGCTCAACGAATCTTTCGCGACCTGGTGCTGCATCAATCGCTTGGGATCTTTCCATGACTGCATGCAAATCATACAGCTTCGGCGACCACAGGCTTATATTAGTACCAGTTTTGGTCAGATTTTTCTGACCACCTAAAGTCTCAGCTCCAGCAAAAGCACCGAGTCCGAAGATGAGGATGCGATCATCGCGAGTACCACCGAATCCAAGATTGGTGTCAAAACCGATGCGTTGTTTCATCAATGACAATTCACTATTGGTCGGTTTTATATAATCAGTGATGTCGGCTTCCACAGTGAATCGAGCCGTAGCACTGTCACCACGATATGGCCAAAGGCTCAGGCGAATGTCACCTTGATAGCCGGAGCCATAATTGCTACGCAAATCACCATTGGGTAAAACCAGCTTCAAACTACTCACACGCAAAATACTCGAGTCATAAAATAGACCGAGCGAAGTCGTCGCCTCGTACCAAGTGTCATCTTTGAGTCTCTTGAGATAGTCACGGGCCGATCTGGAGATCTCGTCATCGTCTCCATTCCAATGCACCTTCGTGAAGGCCGATTTAGCGCGATTACGCAAGTTTCTATGATACTGAGCAACGCCAAGTTGATAATTTAGGTTTTTCTGATCAGGATAGTTTAGTTTCGCAGCAGCCTCAAAAGCGCGCGCTGCCTGACGCCAATGTTTTTGGTTTAATTTTATTTTTCCCATCACAAAATATGGAGTGGCAGCGGATGGATCCAATTGAATCGCGTCTCCTAAGAGCATTGTTGCGCGATCAAACATGAAAAGCCCAACATATGCCTCGGCGAGGACTGTATTGCCCTCGGAAGTATTTCTGACATGACTCCAATGAGGAGCTAGGGTCTCTATGGCGCTAATGAAATCTCTATCATGATTAAATGTTCGCGCCTGGTCCATTGCAGCTGCAGGTGTTTTCGGCGCAGGTACGCCGAGATAAAAAGCTCCCTTATCGGGCCACTTAAGCAGATTCTCCGGTAGATACTGTGCACTTGTCGCTACAACTAGCGACTGGATCTCGCCGAAGTTGGCCAGCTCTGGCATTGCGCGTGACACCGACTTGGGATTAAAGGACAAGCTATATCCCTGCTCTACCTCAACCGGTATTGATGTTTCGACCCCTTCCGGTTTGGCTGCTAGGAATAGTTTTGCCCTACCGCGCAGTACCGTCAGCCTTGCGGTGCTTTCACTTGTGACTTGCACCAATATGTCGCCGTCAGAATCAGTCTCTATTCGGCTCTGATCCCCAACCTTGATCGCCCAACCAGATCTGCCCGCTCCAAGGTTGCGGGCCCTCAAGCTACCCTGCGTGAGCAGGATCATCCGCGTGGAATCTGTGTCAGTTGACAGCTGAAGCCTGCTGTCAGCTGCCAGCACATAAGCCGCCGTGCCGCGGCGGCCAAATTCGAGGGCTGATTGCGCGACTGTCTGCAGTGACACATCCCAAGTCAGCAAATCTGGCAACTTACCGATATCCCGAGCGACACCTCCAAACTCTCGGATACCGTGACCGTAAAGTGGCCTCACAATCCAGTCGTCCGCCGTGAGGCTTGTTAATCCCCTGGCTGCAACTAGCCGAGGCCTAACGCTAGCTGGACGATGGTCAAGCGGAGGCCTCACTATGCGAATGTTTATCTCGAGGCTGCGCGAACCAATGGCGTTGCCAACTGTTACAACCACGCTATGTCGGCCCAGTGTCCAATTCCCGGTGTCAATGTCACAGGCAGCTGCCAAGCAAAAAAAAGTATCACCTTTCGACCAGGTATATTTGATCTCTTGGCCTACAGCCTGCACCTCGAGTGTCAAAGAGTCACCTTGGTATACCGATAGGTCAGAATCCGAATGTAACCGAAGTATTGGAGCCTCTGAGGATTCCGCTAATGCCAAACTGCCCAACTGCAGCAGCAGTGCAATCGCCACAAGTAGCCTTCTCAAAAGCAGCATAATCATCTTTTCTTACTGAACTTTTTTTTCAGCTCTCGCGCCACCAGCGAAGGCACCAACAGACCGGAGTTACCACCATGACGGGCAATTTCTTTAGCTAAAGATGAGGAAATATGACTCAGGTCCGCGCGAGTGGGCAAAAATATAGTCTGCAGCTGCGGTTTCATGGCCTGGTTCATCAGAGCCATGCGCATCTCATAATCATAATCGATAGCTGACCGGACACCGCGAATGATCGTAGTTGCCCCTTCCGCCAGGGCGCAATCGACGGTCAAGCCATCAAAACTGATCACCCGAACGTTCTCGTATTCGCTACACAATGCCTGGGTCATCGCGACACGCTCGGCAGTAGTAAAGAGCGGTGATTTACCATCGGCGGCACCGACGGCGACCACGAGCTCGTCCAAGAGCGAACTGGCACGCTTTATCAGGTCTTGGTGCCCAAAAGTGGGCGGGTCAAAACTACCCGCAAAAATACCCACCCTCAGCTTCGCTGGGCTTCGCTGTTTGTTACCTGTGACCCTGCCCTTAGCTATCCGCCCCACTAGTCCCTCCTGGCCCGTGAGCAGCCACCCTTGGGCTCCTTCACAGCGACAAAATCACTTGCGTCCTTAGACCTTTAAGTCTTTTCTAGCATGGTCAGCAGGGTTTCTCCATACGCGCGCTGCTTGACGACGACCCACGCGCCCTCCGCCGCAGTGTTAATCGCGGCCTCAGCATCCACCGCACTCTCAAAGAGCACGGTCGCCGACGGTGCGACCAAATTGACTAAACCAGTCAGAATGTCGACTGCTAACAGCGGGACATCACGATAGGGAGGGTCAACAAAAACCAGATCGAACGGACCTGACGACGGAGCTGACAAACGCCCTAATGCCAACGGCAGGGGACCGGAGTGGACCCGCAGCTCTGGCGCTAACAAGTTTTGCGCGGTTGCTCGCCGCAACACCTCTGTAATGTTGGCTCGCAGTGCTTTGATCGCACCGGGCGCTTGGTCGACGAAAGTCGCTGAGCGGGCGCCGCGACTCACGGCCTCTAGGCCCATGGCCCCGCTGCCAGCAAAAAGATCAAGGAAAGAAGCCTCATGGAGCAAGGGCATGAGGATGTTAAGAGCTGCGGCGCGCACCTTAGCTGCCGTTGGCCTTGTGGTGTCACCCTGCGGTGTTGCGAGCCGAGCTCCCTTTGCCCATCCGGATGAGATCTGCATAAGTCTTCCATTTTTTTACTTAAGACCCTAGAATCGCTTGACCTATCATAGCTAGTTTAGATAGGAGACGGTGCATTAATAGCTGTTGCTATTTTGTACTTGTAAATTGCGGTCAATGCCGCCATTTTACGCCGTCCCGGTCATCCTTTTTGTGCGAGTCACCAGCCTATGAATATCCGTCAGATCCAAGAGGCACGCGAACTTTACGGCATCGACGATTGGGGCGCCGGCTATTTCGGCATCAATGACGAAGGTCACGTCGTCAGCCACCCCACGGGCGAAGAACACCTTAGCGTGTCACTGCCAGAGGTGATCGCCAAGCTAAAACATCAAGGGATTCACACCCCGCTGATTTTGCGCTTTCCGCAGATCATCGAATGCCAATTGGAGCGCATGCACTCGGCCTTCAGGCAGGCTATAGGCGAGTTCAACTTTAAGGGCAAACACGTCGGCGTGTTTCCTTTCAAAGTAAACCAGCGCCGTGAGTTCATTGACGCTGTCGTTTCTTGTGGTCAACGACTGGACTACGGCCTCGAGGTCGGCAGTAAGACTGAGTTCGTTGCCGCTCTGAGCTACCCGCTAACTGCCAACTCTCTGCTCATTTGTAACGGCTTTAAAGACCGTGAGTTTATCGACATGGCGTTCCTCGGAGCGGCCATGGGTAAGCGCGTCATTGTGGTCGTCGAGGGTCCAGACGAGCTTGCTACTTTTATTGAACTAGCTAAGGATCAGCCCGTAGTGCCGCAAGTTGGCCTGCGCGTTCGTCTCTATAGTAAAGGTGCAGGCAAGTGGGAGAAGAGTTCAGGTGACTCCTCTAAATTTGGCCTGACCACGACCGAAGTTCTCAACTGTCTGTCGATGCTAGAAGAGGCCAACTTTAAAGACCGCTTGGCCATGCTTCACTTCCACATCGGCTCGCAAATCACTGAAATTAAGCGCTTCAAAAACGCCATCAAAGAAGCGTCACGAGTCTATGCCAAAGTCGTCAAGATGGGTTACAGCCCACAATTCCTGAACATCGGCGGCGGTGTCGGTGTCGACTACGACGGTAGTAAGACGTCTTTCCTCTCCAGCGCCAACTACACGATGCAGGAATTTGCCAACGACGCAGTTTACGTACTCGGCGACGTTTGCGCCAATGAGGGTGTGCCTTACCCGACTATCGTAACGGAAAGCGGCCGTGTCATTGCTGCCTATCACTCTGTGGTGGTCACCGACATCCGCGAAGTTCAAGGCGAAGAGTTACTTCCGATCGAAGCGGACTTGCCAGAGTATACTCAGGGCGAAGTTCACAAGAGCATTAAAGAGCTCAAGTACATCCTTGATAATATTAATCGCAAGAATTACGTGGAATTCTATCACGATGCGATTGAGTATCAGGAAGAGCTATTTACCCTGTTCAACCTCGGCTACCTAAACATGCAGGATCGGGCCTACGCCGAAGATCTGTTCCGCCGTGTGTGCAGAAGAGCCCTCTACTTTTCTAGCTTCCAGCGTCATCAACTAGAAGAATTCGAGGACCTCCAAAAGGCACTGGTCAGTAAGTACCTAGCCAACTTCTCCATGTTCCAGTCGATTCCAGATTCTTGGGCTATCGACCAGCTTTTCCCAGTGATGCCTCTTAGTCGCCACGATGAGAAACCATCACACAAAGCAACTATTGTAGACATCACCTGTGACTCAGATGGTTGTTTGGATACCTTCGTCGATCGCGCCGACGTCAAAACGGCACTCGACCTTCACGTGCCAAACAATCAGCCGTATTACATTGGTTTCTTCCTAGTCGGCGCTTACCAGGAAAGTCTGGCAAACGAACACAATCTGTTCGGAGCTATCCACGAAGCAGAGATTTACATCAATGCAGATGGTGACTGGGAGCTCACTAAGGTGACCAAAGGCGATCCGATTGACGAGCTACTGGAATCCCGCAATTACGACCTGAAAGAAATGGTGGGATGCTACGAACTGCAGTTCGATCGGGCAATAACCGGCGGCATTCTATCGGCTGAACAGGCAAAATTGGGGCTGGAAAGGCTCACCAAGTTTATGCGCTCGTACCCCTATCTGATCGATCGTTAGTCAGTTAAGTCAGTGGGTTACTGAATTATTTAAACTATTGCTCAAGTCCATCCAGGACTGACCGATGAGCCCTCAGGACCGGCTTTTAGCCATCGTGAGGGTTTTTTCATGGGTATTACACTCAACGTAGAAAAAAAAGGTCAGTGGGATCAGCTAGTATACGTGGGTCCTATCAATGAGGATTCCGAAGTACATCTGAAGCCAATGATCACCGCCCTAGGCACCAACGTCATCATCAACTTCCGTAAAGTGGAGTCCGTGAACAGTTGTGGTGTTCGCGCCTGGATAAACTTCATGCGTGAGGCAGAGAAGGGCCGTAAGGTTATCTTCGAAGAGTGCACTCCGGAAATCGTAAGTCAGATCAACATGATCCCCAACTTCCGCGGGTCCGCCCAAGTACGATCAGTGTATGCATCCTACGCTTGCGGCAAATGCGACCACCAAACTTGGGTACTATTCGAAGAAGGCCGGAATTTACCGTCGTCTGGAACGGCTGAAATTCCGCCTCAAAAGTGCGAGAAATGCGGCACGATTATGGAGATGGAAGAGCTGGAAGATGAGTTTTTTGCGTGGTTGGATGCAGCATAAATACAGCTAAACTGATCCCATGGACCGAGGACTTAACATTTATTTAGAACTTCATGTGAGACACAAATGGCAGAGGCAGCAGTAAATCTTGAACTTCCTTTAGCAAATGAAGTGCTCGAGGCATTCAAGCCTTACGAGCACTTCTCCAAGTGCCTTTTGGATGCCTACGCTGTTGTGGATATGAATGGCAAAGTATTAAAATGTAACGCCCTCTTATCGCAAGTGACGGGTCTTAAGACTAAACAGATTTTGAAGTCTGATTCGCTGACCGATATGCTGGTGCTCACCATCGCTGGCAAACCATTAGATATTAGCGAGCTACTCAATGCTGCGGGTCCCACTCGCTTTGATGAAGTGACGGCGACAGCGATCATCAATAGCCAGTCGCTTAACCTTATCATTGGGGTTTACCCATTTTCCAGCAACAGTAATAACATCGGAGCCTTTATGCTGCTCCGTGATGTGACTGCCGAGACCAACCTACAAGATAAGTACAAAGACAAGGCGACTCAGTCGATCACAGATAATCTCACTGGATTATTTAACCGAGCATACTTCAGTGAATATCTGAGCTCTCAGGTCGCAGCACTACAGACCCTACCGCCTGACGCGCCCCAGCGCACCATGTCAGTCGTCATGCTGGACATCGACTTCTTCAAGAAAATCAATGACGTTTATGGTCACCAAGCTGGTGATTATGTGCTCAGCAATGTCGGCAGGCTGTTGAAAAATGGTTTTCGCAAGACAGATATTGTATCGCGCTACGGCGGCGAGGAGTTTCTCGCGATTCTACCCAGCACTGAATTAGTTGGTGCTGCAACAGCTTCTGAAAAAATTCGCTTGGCGATTGCAAACTTCAGATTCGACTTCAACGGAACGATTATCCCAGTGACGATTTCCAGCGGTGTCTCGCAGGTCACGATTGGCAATGAGACCCCAACGGAAGCTATGGCGCGCGCTGACGCGGCCCTGTATTTCGCTAAGAAATCCGGGCGAAATCGCGTCGGCGTTCACAATGGCTCGGAACCGGTAGAACTAGAGCCCAGCCTGATTAAACCCGAATCTGCATAATTCAGTGTAACTGGTCGCCAGTAGAGTCACCAGCAAGCAGGGCATCAGCAAGACGCTCAACTTCGAGGTTTAGCAGCTGCCCCTTGAGCTGAAGCGACACTCCGCCCCACTCGTAATCAGTCCAATCGATCGGCAAAAAGACATCGCCGTCTTCACGAAAGTATTCAGCAAAATACTCTGTGATGTAGTCGACTAGAAAAAGAGCGGCTGCACGCTCGTCAAAATCGTGGTCCATGTGGGCCACCCTGGCCTCGACGGGATAGTAGAACGAGCCTGACTGATTCCGGAGGGCAACTTTCGCGTAAACGCCTTGACTGTCTTTGTTAACGGCTGCCTCGAAGTATCGCTGCTTCAGAAGACCTGTAAATTTACGGTCCAAAAGCTGCGAGATCTCGGCACAGTCCTCAGCGGTAAGGAAATTCGGTTGCTTTGCCAAAGTCATGATTGCATCTCCTCACTACTAACTACGTTGATCAAACTTGCCATGGCCGATCTTTGCGCCACCATCGATGGTAAATCTTTCGCATAAGTGCAGGCGGTACTAAGTTGCAGCAGCAAATCGGCTATATCGGCCAAAGTGCCATGAACAGGGTCGGAGACCATTAAACCGGCGGCACGACTTACTGACCATCCAGCGCTAGCACCGGGAGCCAAAGCCAGGCGCAGGCTTCCTTCAATACTAGCCAGAACATCACTGGCGAGTCCCTGAGCGGACTCCACCGGTAAAGAGACTAGGCGCTCAAACTCGCCTAAGCTAAGAGGGTCACTCCGGAACTGACCACCAGTCAGCACCCGCGCCAACGCCGTCATCAACCTTTGGTCTAGGGCTGTAGTCGCCGCTTGTAAATCATCATCACCCAACGCTGCCACTGCCATTAGACCGGCAATCGCATCCAGTTGACTAGCAAGAGTCATCAGCGAAGCCATACTATTCACAGGAGTAAAGACCACAGCGGAGGCACCACGTCCATCGACACGGAACTGTAGCGGCCGGACCGGCAACCTATTACAAGCGCCCTTTAGAGTCTCGGCTTTAGCAAAGCCCAAAATAGGCAGCAGCTGTTGATCTATTTGCAAAAGCAAGGCACCACATTTATCAAGACGCAACTGACGGCGCATGTCATCGACACCAGGCAAGCCATGTTTCTCGCACTGCTCAAGCATTGCGTCAGCCAGCTTGCGCACCAGAGTCAGGCCAACTCGAAACAGCGTCTGCGGATGCTCTTGCTTCAAAATCATTGCCGCTAGCGTCACATCGCCGCTAGCGAGATGCTCAAGACCCAGACTTACTAGTGCCTGGGCATGGTTCATTAGCAACCGCACGCCATTTAGGTCATCTGGCTCAACCTGTGCCGCCGCACATAGAGAGTTCGCCAAAAACAATAGCCTTTGCCACAAATCGATGTTGCCATCTTGGTCGCTCTGAGCAGTCCGCTTCAACACCTGCTCTAAGAAAAGCGCATCGCCGGTCTGCTTCTGGACGAGATCCTCCACACCGGGTACGCCCGATGCCTGCTGCAATAACCAGCGCTGTTCAAGAGGCTTAAGCTCGATCGGTCGGAAAGCAGCAAGACTTTCTTGATAGCTAACAAAACCGTCCTCGGTCAGTCTAGCGCGGCGGAATTGGCTAATTTGGGCCTCCGACTCATGCGGCGGCATAAAGGCGGCATGCGCCAACATTGCATATGCATAGGAAATGTCACTAGCCATAGTCGCTTCGACTAAGCTGGTGACAAACTCCACTAGCACTGGATCCTCAGTCTTAATGCGGTAATAAAGAGTGCCGCATGGCAACCTGTGCAGTGCATCTTGATCCTGGGTGCCAAGTTTTTCGTACTGATCTTCATCGACCAGATCGATCATCGGACCTAGTAGTGCTAATTGATACTCTTCATCGAGGTCACGAAAACGACGATAGAACTCCTCGTCACTGACTTCCTTGAACAGAGACAGCCAGCGTACCGCTCGGCGCGGCTCCAACGCATCCTGCCGCCAGGCGTCGTAATCAAGTAAACGGACCACTTGCTCTTCGGAGAGGAGAGGCAGCAGCTCGATGCAGTCCTCAGGCCCCTTAGCTAGCAGCGCCTGAAATATTTGTTGCGTAGGGACCGCCTGAACGGCGGCCTCTGGATCTTCTGCGAGCAACAGTGCGTCAAGGTCAACAGTGGCCGGTTGTAACATCGGCACGCGACGTTCGGACTCAATAACCAGTCCCTGATGACCGGCATCCATGATGCCAGCTAGGTCACCAGACAGTGTCTCTTCCGACAATCGGCTTGCCATGGCGCACTCCTCTATGTATTTCTACCAAGCACGTTTAACGTCAAAGCCTTGTCTCTAGCAGCGGGCAAAGCCCCGGACCACAAGGCCATGAGCGGCGCCGGAATGTACCAGGAAATCCTGATTGCCGCAAATCATGCCTGGTCGTGGTATATATACTGTGTAATATTCGGGAGTTGCTGTCGTCTTGGAGGTGCCCTCTGCAGGTTTTAGTCCCATCGATGCCCCCGGATTCTCTTGCCAAATCATTGATTGAGCAGGCTCTTGCCCCTGTGCTTCCTGATTTAGGCGAGCTAAATCAACGCCTGCTCAATTACTTGCCGACGGAAACGGCAACTGGGCGCGCGGTGGCAGAGCATGTGTTGGGTGCCGGCGGGAAACGCATCCGGCCCGCCATGTTCTTCATGGCCTGCAGACTAATTAAATATAGCGGTGAGCATCTCTACCCGATCGCAGCTGTGACTGAATTCGTTCACACGGCGAGTCTGCTGCATGACGATGTGGTCGACAATAGTACACTTCGCCGCAACCGCCCCACTGCCAATAGCATCTACGGCAGTGCCGCAAGCGTGCTAGTTGGGGACCTTATTTACTCGACAGCAAGTGAGATGATGGCCGCGACCGGTAATATGGACATCGTTCGCACCTTCGCTCGCGCGATCCGGTTGATGAGCGATGGCGAGCTACTGCAACTTGAAAATGTATTTAATCCCGACATAAGCGAGCTAACCTACCTAACCATCCTCGAGTACAAAACGGCGGTACTTCTCGAAGCCTCGTGTCAGGCAGCTGGGCTGCTTTCCGGTGCACCTAAGGCGCACAGCGACGCACTGATGCAATTCGGTCACAACGTTGGAATGGCTTTTCAACTCATCGATGATGCATTGGACTATACTGGGTCCGCCGCGATTGTTGGCAAAGAGACGCACTCCGACTTGCTCGAGGGCAAAGTAACCTTGCCTGTCATCATGCTCAAAGAGTTAGCCACTGCCTCTGAGTGGACGGAGATAAGCTCCCTTATTAATACGTCGGTAACTGCTGATGCCGTGACCAAGATCGCAACGTTCATCGAGAAGTACGACACTGCGGCATTGACCGTAGAACGCGCTCATCAATACACCATGAAGGCTATGGCGGCACTACACAGCTTCCCCCCTAGCCCAGCCCGAGACTGCATGGAGAACTTAGCGAATAAGTTACTCTTCCGGTTCAATTAGAGGATTATGATACGCAAGCGACCTAGTGACATGCATACCCTGCGTCTGGAGCAATTTGACGCGAGCTGGCAGCAACATACGCTGCCAAGCGGCCTGACCATAATGCATGTACCTAGGCCCAATGATGATCAGTTTTTCCTGGGTGTCACGCTCAAGGCAGGAACGCGCCTCGAGAGTGCCCCGCATCCAGTAGGGGTATCGCATTTTCTCGAACACATGATGTTCCGGGGTTCGCGACTCTACCCCAACTATGCACAGCTAGCCGAGGCCTTCGAGTGGCTCGGAGGCGACTGGAATGCAGCCACAGGCCAAGAACACACCGAGTACTGGTACTCGGGTATTCGCCACACGGCCACCGAAGTGATCGAACTTTTCGTCGATTTCTTAGACTATCCACAACTTACGGACATCGAAATCGAACGCCAAATTATCTTGCGCGAGCTCGACGGCGAAACCAACGACCACGGCCACTGCACCGATCTCGATTATCATATTGCGACGCTGATTTGGCCGAGCACCTCAATAGCACAACCCATTCTAGGCACCCGTGATTCCATCGCAAAAATCAGTCAAGCTGATCTACGGCGTTATCGGGATGCCTTCTATGTACCCCACAACATGGCTGTCTGCGCCGTTGGTGGCGATGCTGATTTACTCAGCTCGCTGATCAAATACTTTTCTCCATTGCGTGCTGATCACAGCGCACTGCCGAGGGTGAGTTACCGGGAGCTTCCGGCATTTAAGGGGCCTGCAGTAAAATGGGTCGAGCACAGCGATAATGAGTACGAAATAAAGCTGAGCTTTGTTTGCGGATCCGAGTGGTCAGAAGATGCGCAGGGCATTGAACTGATCAGTCGGATTCTCGCGGATGGCTTCTGTTCACGACTTGGCCGCCGGCTACGTGAGGAGCTCGGCTTGGTTTATGATATTCATGCCCATGCCACTTTGGGTCTTGAGTCTGGAACTCTGGATATCGGCGCATCCTGCGCCCAAGATCAGCTTGATGAATTCCTGCGTGAACTCACCTCGGAATTAAAACGCCTAGCCGATCAGGGGCCCACCGCAGAAGAACTTGATCGGTCGATCGTCCGCAGCATCGTAGATTTAGAATTAGCGCCCACTGTGCCAGAGGCCATAGGCACACGCTTACCGTGGGCTCAGCTGTCAGACCGCCGTCTCTCTTTAGTCACAGAACGCGAACGCCTTAAGGCTGTAACTGCGGACAAAGCTGCAGAGCTTTGTCGCCGTACCTTGCGAGCAGAAAATGCCGCAATTGCCGTATTAGGGCCTGCCAGCCGAGATATCGAGAAGCGCCTTAAGAAGGCTCTGCTATCGGGTCTTAGCGGATAAAAGTTCGACGTTCGTCATGACTATTGCCCTGCAGCAAACAGGTTCTTCTGATGAAATCACAATTTTGCTCAGTATTCGCGCGTGGCCGTTGCTCGGGATGTACAGCTCTGCACATGCCCTACCCCGAGCAACTGTCAGCAAAAGAGCAATTCGTTCGTGATACGTTAGCAAAAGTCATAAGTGCTGAGGTTAAGGTTCTGCCAATAGCCGCATCACCGTTAAATATGACGTACCGTACCTCAGCAAAACTTTGCCTGCATGAGGAGAGGGGCTCAGGGCCAACTGTAGGCCTATATTATTTAGGTACCAAAGAAGTCACACCCATCACAAGCTGTCCGGCGCAAACAACCGGTATTAACAAATTGGTAGCCACGCTCTTTCAGAATCGGCGGCGAATACCAGCTCCGTTTTATAATCACAAAGGGCGCGGCTTTCAGCGCGGCAAGCTCAAATTCTTGACGGTGCGCGCTGGTCCAGGCAGTGGTCTGAATGGTAGTGAATCGCACGCTCTGATTGTGAGTCACACCGGAGTTCCCCGCCGTGATCTGATGAGTTGGTTACAACATTCAGGCCTCGGGGATGTTTGTGCTTACGAGTCGTTATTGACCCCACGCGACGGACAGGCAACGGTCGGCAGTCATAAAGCTCACCTGAGTGGGCCCGCATATTTTCCGCTGCGCATCGGCCAGCACACGTTCCAACTCCCGCCGACTTCATTTTTCCAAGCTAACCATAGCCTGAGCCCGACTTTGATTGATTTGGCGACCAAGTTTGAATATCAAGGGGCAGCTGCCAATAAAACACTGCAGCACAAAACCGGAGATGTGTTGTTAGATCTCTACGGTGGGTTTGGAGCTTATAGCTTCACCGTCGCTCCGCGATTTCACCAGGCCATCATCGTCGACGGTAACTCTGATGCAATCGCTGCAGCAACACGCATGGCAGCCAACCTCAAACTGGGGCACATAAGTGCCTTCAGTGCATACTGTGAAGATTACATGGAGAACATGGCCCATGAGTTAGCGAGTAGAGTTACTCACATCATCGTGAACCCACCTAGAGGGGGACTCTCGCGGCGCGCCTTGATGGCCCTGAGCCAGGGCCGTTTTAGTGCCGCCCGTTCGCTCAACTACGTATCCTGCAGTCCTGAGGCCCTAGCGCGCGATCTGGAGCTGCTTGTGGCACCACAGTCGGGTCCAAACAATGCGGGCGCAGGCTGGCGCCTAGTCTCTGTCCAAGCCGTCGACATGTTTCCTCAAACCGAACATGTCGAGGTCGTGGCTAAGCTAGTGCGTTCGGACCAATCTAATTGAGCACTTAAGACTGCTGTAGCCGGTTATCCATTCAACTCGGCCACTTGCTCGTTTAAAGTCCAAAAATCGTAAACAATACCGACGAGAAACAAACCACCGGTGCACAGATACAGTAAGCCGGTCCAGATTTTACCCATATAAAACCTATGGATACCAAAGGCCCCGAGATAAGTTAAGAGCAGCCAAGCGAGCGAGTAGTTAAGGCGCCCCTCTGGATACCGGCGCTGTGCTTGGCGTTCCATGCCGGGTATCAAAAAAGCATCAATCAACCAGCCAAATCCGCAAAGCCCAAGGGTAAAAAACCAAATGGTGCCAGTCACGGGCTTACCGTAATAAAAGCGGTGCGCTCCCGTAAACCCAAGCAACCACAGTAAATATCCGAACAGCAAGTTGTGGCTGTCGCCGTTGGCTGTGTTTTGGCTCGCCGCAATGCTCATGACTCATTCTCCAAGGGTGTGCGCTTAACTAAGGGAATTCAGCACATCCTCACGAAGTGCTGCCCCCAAGGGGATACACAAAATACGCCCACACTTTCAACATGGGAAAGTGGCTAAGGCTTAGACAAATCATCTGACCAAGATTCTAAGCCTGCGATCCGACTGACCTGAGATTTGCGCACGCATTTTGCAACAATGTACTCGAACGCACTTTTTCACAGGAAGGACTACGCATGTCACAGGGCAAACGTACCCAGCAATTGCGCAAAGCCTCTCTAATTGCGAACTCGCTTTTCGCCAGTATGCTCCTGATGAACTGTAATCAAGCAAGTTTTGGCGGCAAAGAGTTCTCGGGCAATGAACAAAACGCCAAAGACTCTGCCAAGAGGAAAGATAAATCCGATCTGACCGACGCTAGTAATAACGGCATTGACGATCAGGCTTATGGCACTCCTGAATCACCTGCCATTGATCAGCCAGGCTGGGCCGGCAATCAAATTAAGTCATTAGTTGATGCTTTATTTAAAAACGGTTCGCTACCAGCCATCGGCGACGATCCAAACCAAGGATCGAATAAAAATTCTAGCAACAATCCTGGTGGTAACTTTAACCAAGATCAAAATGGTTCCCAACCTGGTGTCGGCGGCAGTTCTGATGGCAGCAGTGTACAGGGCGGAGACATCTTCAGTGACTCCAGTGGAGTGCTATGGTTGCCATGCCGCGCTGATGGCCCAGATGCTGGCACCTTTAACTCCGAATTCTTTGCTAAAAAAGGCTCGAAAGTGCGCCTTGCCGGCGAGTTCTGTCCGCAAACTAAAATTACTGGTGACGTAACGGTGCTGTTCATTATCGACCACTCGGGCTCGATGGAAGGCTCTGGCGGTGAAGGCCCCAACGACAAGACTGGCAACGGCACCTGTGGTCGTCTTAAATCAGCCGAGCTCATCGTTAAAAAATACCAAGAAATGGGTGGCACCAACGTGCAGGCAGGCGTCGTCGGTTTCTCAACCAAAGCTAAAGTACAAATACCTGTAGGACCCATTGACACGGTCGCGAGCAATTTAAAACCAGAAGTGTTCTGCGGTTCTGACAGCGGCATCGCTTTGACAAATTATAATGCAGCATTTACGACGGCAGAAACACAGATTGCCACCATCCCAGGACAAAAAATCGTCTACTTCATCTCTGATGGCTCGCCAACAACTGGCGGTTCAAATCCAGCTCAATCTGGCCTACAAGCAGCGGAAAACCTACGCAAAATACCTGGCGTCAGCCTCAATGCGCTGTTTGTCGGCTACACCACGGGCAAAGCAAATAATCCAAAGGGCTACCTAGAAACCATTACGGGCAACCCAAAACTAGTACGCGTTACCGCGAACGCCCAGGAACTGGTTCAGGCAGCGGCAGCTTTAGCTACGCCTCCAATTACCATCACGGCAGCAGATACCTCTGCAAAAATTGAGAACGCGAATGGCACAGTCGAAGTCAAGATCGACCGCATTGAAGCCCGCAAAGATGTGCCAAATCGCTACTACTGGACCACTGAGCCATTTGAACTTATCGGCCAGGCGAGTAAAGCTGAGCTCAACAAACTCACGGTCACAGCCAAGGCGTCTACTGGTGACACGCTAACATCTGTAGCGGATATCCAATTCAATCAGAACTAATCAGCAATATTCAGAATTAAGCAGACTTAGTCTCGAGCGGTTTCCGCGAGTAATTTACGGAAATCGCTCAAAATCGTTACGGTAGCGCTAGAGCCAATCCGCTGCACTCCAGCAGCAGCAAACTCGACAGCTGATTGAAGCGTACGAATTCCACCAGAGGCCTTAATACCGACTTCCGGATGCTGGCTTAACCCTGCGCGCATGGCTTTAATGTCTTCAAGCGAAGCTCCACGCGAGCCAAATCCTGTACTAGTCTTAACCATGGCTGCCCCAGCGTCTGCACACCAATCACTGAGCTCCGTAATCTGCTTAGGTGACAGCAGTGCCGTCTCCAAAATCACCTTAACTGGCACATGGCCAGCAACGCGCACTATGGCGGCGATATCATGGCGGACTGCGGTTGCCTCGCCGCCTAAATAAAAACCGGCATTAATCACCATATCGAGTTCTCGCGCACCGTCAGCAACTGCGCGCAGGGCTTCATCGATCTTGATATCAGTCCGGGATGCGCCAAGTGGAAATCCAATGACGGTAATAGGCCACACTCTCGAACTGCGGAGCTCCCGAGCCGCCAAAGATACGTAGCATGGATTCACGCAAACAGTTTTGCAGCCCAACTCATCGGCTTCCTCGCATAGAGCACGAACTTGCGCTGGCGTGGCCTCGGGCTTTAGCAAAGTATGATCGAACAACGCGGCAAAGGCGTCAACGTCTCGCAGATTTTCCGGCAGCTTGCTCAACATAAACAAATCTCTCTGATTGAACGGTGCATATCGTCAGTTAGTCTGCGCACCACGTAAGATTCGTGGCTAGCTTGGTAGTGGCTCGCCCTTCGTCTCTGGTGCCCACCAAAGTACTCCCAGCCCCAAAAGATAACCAGTTGAAAGCAAAATAGCAGCAGGACGCAAAGGCTGCGTAAATCCTGCTCCCGCGAAAAGTGTCA
>CAIWTN010000018.1 GCA_903915625.1 uncultured Pseudomonadota bacterium
CGGCAACGTCGGGATCGGCACGACGGCGCCATCAGCGGTGCTTGAAGTTGCCGGCAACGTAAAATTTGGGTGCCCCACTGGGATGGTCGATTCGGGCGCTGGCTTTTGTATCGATTCCTCAGACAGTACAGAAGGCTCTGCCGGTATTGCGTTGACTAACTGTGCCAATGCAGCAAAGGAGCTTTGCAATTTTCGCGAGTATTGCACAGCCTACATTCGCGGAATCGGCAGTTTGGGTGGTTCTACCCCATATCGTGTGCCTGATTTTGTATGGTTTGCCGCTGGATCAGGAAACTGGATGAGCGCGACGGGAAGTTTGTCATCAGCCTGCACAGGGGTAGGCGTGACCCCAGCAGGCAATCCTCAAGCTTATCGCTGCTGTCGGTACAGAGGGTAACGTCGGAGTTTTTTTGGGGGTCAGGCACTGGCACCAACCCACCGGAATCAATAAAACACCGCAATTCACGACGACAACAGATTACGAGTTTTCTATAGGTTAGCGCCAGTGCCTGACCCCAGTAGGGCCGTATAGCCTTCGCGAAAGGTCGGGTATAAGAACTGGTAGCCGGCATCAATTAGACGCTGGTTACTGACCCTCTTGTTGCCACGCAGAAAATGGCTCGCCTCGCCCTCAGTTGTAGTCTTTAGCGAGACTCCAAGCTGCACTGCCAACCAATTTGCCACCGTAGCCCGCGTCGCGCTTTCACAGTCAACGCCATTATAAATCCTGTCTGGCTGCGCCAGTCCGGAACAAAAGCGGAGTATGGCTGCAGCATCATCACGGTGAATTCGATTAGTATATGCACTAGCCTTAGGATTAACCACCATGGTGCCGCTACCCACGGACTCAATAAAACTCGTTCTACCGGGGCCGTAAATGCCTCCAAGTCGCACCGACGTGTCACCAGGGCGCAACAGAGACTCACCACGAACGATGCACTGACTCCCCGCACTTGCTGGCTCAGTGGGCGAATCTTCGGTCACTACTTCGCCGTCTCCCTGATTGTAAACCGATGTACTCGAAGTCAGCAGCAACCGCGACCCTTTAGCACCCTTCTGTTCTAGAAATTCAAGGAGCCTCCCAAGACTCCGCACATAAATATCTTCATAGGCTTGCGAGCTACTGTCGTTGGGTGCTGCGCACAAAAAAATCCGGTCAATCCCGGCCGGCAGCTCCGCAAGACTACCATGTACGATGTCAGCGGAAATCATCTGCACACCTTCGAGCCTTACACCTTCACTTCGCCGAACCCCGAACACCTCAAGATTTGGCACCAGAGCAAGATCGCTAGCGAGCTTCGAACCAACGTAACCACATCCAGCAATCAAAACGCGTTCCATCGCTTCTCCAACGAATCTTTCAGCAGTTCTACATCGCCGCGTCGCGCCAGGCGTTCCGCTTGTTCTAGGTCCAATTGCACAGGGTACTTGAGCACCATGCCACTGACAATGTTTCGACCTGAATTTTTACTCCGATAAAGCATTAAATCTGCCGCCTTGATGATGTCCTCGGCACGACCACGAAAGCCGCGCTCAACCCAGGCGACACCAATACTGGCATGAACTCGGACATGATGCCCTTCGCAGTCAAAGGCAGCCTCAGCAATGGCTTGCCGCAGCGCCTCGCCTAAATCACGAAGATACCTATAATCCATCGCCTCACAGGCCACGATAAATTCATCGCCACCAAACCTCGCAAGGATATCACGGTCGCCAAAGCTCGCAATGGTGGGCAACAAGCGCCCGATTCCACTTAAAACGTGACTACCCACCAAATGATTAGTCGAATCGTTTACTGATTTGAAGTGATCAATATCCAACATTAAGATGCCGGCGCCGAAGCTACCCTTACGGCACTCGTCTAACAATTCCACGTAGCGCTGATTAAAACACCTCATGTTGGCCAGACCAGTTAGATCATCGGTCAAAGACAACACTTCAAGTTTATGATTCGCCTGCCTTAACTCATCCGTCATAGCTTTTAAGCGCAGTACACTGCGCACTCGCGCCACGAGTTCAGCATCGGAGCAGTCTGAACGCAGGTAGTCATCAGCACCCATTTCGAGCACTGCAACGCTGCGAGAGCCTTCGTCCTCATGACCGCGATTGGCTATGATAATGCCAGTATGGCGATTGCCCTCAAAAGACCTAATCTCGCGGATAATTTCTGCACTTTTAGCAAAAAAATCGCCGCCACTGATCAATAAGAGATCCGGATGATAGTAGCGAAAGCGCTCAATTGCCTCAGAAGCGCTGCCAACTCCGTTCACAACCATGCCAACGCACATCTTCGCCGTCTTGAGCAAATGCATTAGCTCAAGACGATGACGATCATCGGGATCGACAATCAGAACATGCATCGGCCGCAAAATTGCTGTTGCCTTCCAGTCCACTTCCGACTCCTACCGAGTTTGAATTCAGGCTGGCAACTGCCTCTACCAGTCGCCGGAATCTACTGGGCTATCGGCAGATTTTTGCAAAAATTAACACCGCCTCCACATGTCGACTCAAGAGCACAATATGATTATACTTTTAGTGGGCATTCGAAACCGGTTTAGGTGCAAGACAAAAACATCTGGCATTAAGACAATCGATTTCCTTACCCACGCCCCATACTTACCGGATGTACAAATTCAATACATTCAAGAATTTACGAACTTTTACCGACCATAAGTACTAAGCAAGCCAAGATTAGATACGGACTAGAGTTGTCACTCTGCCGTAAAGCCGAACCGCCGGAAATAATGCTATGTCGCAGCGTTCAAACAATTTCAGTCTCCGTCAGCGACTGCTGGCAGCAAGCCTGCGCATTGCAATTGCAGTCACAGTAGCCACGGTTCTAGGCGGAACTTTCGCGCTTTACCTTTGGCTAGACACGCTACAAGTATTCGACTTAAAGCAAGAACAGCTTGCCGCCATAGTTGATATCAAACCGCAAGATAACACGCTGATTCTCGCCCGAGACGGACAAAAGATTGGTGAAGTCTTTAGCCGCTACCAGGTGCACGTACCGTTCAAAAAAATTCCTAAAGGCATCATCGATGCCGTACTAGCAATTGAGGATCGCAGCTTTTGGGATCATCATGGATTCGATCCAAAAGGCATACTTAGGGCAACCTGGGTCCACTTACGCGGCACCAAGAGCCAGCAAGGAGCCAGCACGATCACGCAGCAGCTCGTTCGCAATTTGCTCCTGACTAACGAACGATCGATGCAGAGAAAAGTTCAAGAGATTGGCCTAGCGATTCAACTCGAGCGGCAACTCACCAAGGACAGAATTCTCGAGATTTACCTAAATACCATGTTTCTTGGCAACGGAGCTTACGGTATCGGCGCGGCTGCGCAGCGCTATTTTGGCAAGGACCTAGCTGACCTTGCACCGCAGGAACAAGCACTGATAGCTGGACTTTTTCAG
>CAIWTN010000019.1 GCA_903915625.1 uncultured Pseudomonadota bacterium
ACACAAGCAGCCTGCACATTGGAGGTTCTAGGGCTCGATCCATCCGCCTTGGGACAAAATCTCATGAACTACTGCTTAATTATCGGAAGCATTATCAGTTAATTGACCATCCAGTTATAAAAAGCAGCCCCGATAAGCACATGTTTTTGGCGTTCAAGGGTAGAGATGCCAGCTTTCCACTGCCCAGTATCACACGCCACGGTCTAAAATTCGTTTTATACGAACTTGGGGAAAAGGTGGGCATCGACAGCCTCAATACTGAGCAGCTTCGCCATTTTGCAGTGACTCACTTGTTGGCAGAAGGCAAAGCTCCTGACGAAATCATGACTCACCTCGGTCTACGGCGACTTGGCAATATAGCCAAACACTTGGCGGCTGCGCCGTTGGCGTCACTGGCGAGTGATGCTGCTAATTCCGACACATCGAATCCTGGTCAAATTTGAGCTCAACTGCACTCACCGATGAATACTGGATGCAACAAGCCCTAGGCCTTGCCCGCAATGCTGCGACATTGGGGGAAGTGCCCGTTGGTGCCTTGGTCATTAAAGACGATCAAGTGATTGGTACAGGCATCAATGCACGCGAGCGGCAACAGGACGCTATTCGCCATGCCGAAATCGATGCCATTTCCGCAGCCTGCAAACATCTGAGTAGTTGGCGGCTAACGGGATGCAGTCTCGTCGTCACGCTAGAACCCTGCCTGATGTGTGCTGGGGCAATCTACCAGGCCCGCATCAGCAGAGTCGTTTTTGGGACCATGGACCCAAAAGCTGGAGCCATGGGTAGCCTTTACAGTGTCCATGAGGACACCAGGCTAAATCACCGATTGCCAGTGGTTAGCGGGATAATGGCAGCAGATTGCGCTAATATTCTTAAGGACTTTTTCAAAGCTAGGCGATAACTAGATCACAAAACCTTAATGAGCGTGGGCGTGACGCTTACGCTTGTGATGACGAAAAAAGCGAGCTTTCCGATCCGTTAAAGACGGTCGCGCCACATACTGACCCTCGCCAATCTTAACCCAACCCTTGTCTTGTTCCACGCCAGTCACCGGTTCCCCGTAGCCTAGAGTACCGACATCTTTTGCTTCGACCGATGGAGCCGACCGGACGGTGACTTTTTCTTCGAAGGTCCACATCTTCTCAGGAGCTGACTCGCTAGGCAAACCGACCATAGCTGTCCCAGCTGCTACTTCCGCCACAGGCCCAGCCTTACTGTCAGTTGTTGCCATGGGCTCTGAAGCGTTCGCTGTTTCGCTGGACACTGCAGAAGCCTGCTCACTACCGATTGGCATAATAGCGACTGTATCGCTTCCATCGGATGCAGTAGCAACATAAGTGCCCGCAGCGCCCTTTTCAGATGGGGCTAGTGCTGCATCCGTAGGTTCGGGGATTTCATTGCTCTCGGACTTGCTTGTACAGCCAAGTAAGCTGAGCGGCATCACAAGTAGGGTTAAAGCAGTCACCGTCTTCACTAGTTTCATAAAGTTCCTCCATCACGATGGCGATTTTATCGCCAGAGCTGGAGTTCGGCCGTAATCTCAAAGTCTTTAGCGTAAGACCGCGCGCACACAAACAAGCCTCTGAAATTATTGAACTTATAGATGCGCGCGTAGGTGCGCCGACTGTTCGATTGCTATTCCGGAATCAACCGCTCGATGCGAATCTCTACACCCTCGGCACCAACAGACACCGGGAATACCTCGCCAACTAAATCACCTGGTTGATCAGGACCGGCCATACCGTCTTTATCTAGTCGCGCCTTCAACTTAAATGTGTCGGGCCAGGCCTCATCGCCCATCATCCGCTGCATATTGTCTTTTGTAAGAACGAAATCATAGAAGGCCCCCTTGGCGTCTGAGCCTAGGGTTTTCTTGAAAGCGCCTAAAGGCATCGGACGGTCGGGACCACTGGCAATAATAAAAAGTGTCCGAGTTCCTGCAGCGGCACCACTTAATTGGTCAGACAACACCACCTTACCACGGGCAAATGCATGTGAAGTCTCGCCCATCTGGCCAGCAGTGATCGCAGCTATTACGATCACTGCCCCGATTGCCATAACTCCAATCAACCCCAACTTTTTCATCCGCATACCACTTCAGCTTAAATAAGAGACCAGCTCAAGTTCCCACCTTTGCCACAACCCCTGTGAGTTTGGCTTTTTCTCCGATTGAGTCTAGCAAGGTTGGCTGGAACTCTTCCAGGTTGAATGAATCCACTTTTACAGCTTCTTCGCGCGCAGTGTTTGCTGACTCAAGCATTGCTGCTTCGCTTTCAGTGATCACGTTGGCAGCCAAAGCCTCTTTCACCAGAAGATTGGCACGACGCTTAGGTAGCTGCCCGGCTTTCACAGCTTTACTAATCTTGCCGAGCACGTCTGCAGCGGCATGGGACAAGGTGAAAGCATGCTCGATCAGATTATCTCCGGCCGGCAAGAGGTCACTGATGATGCCCTTGGTCATATCGTCTCGGAACACGCCTGGCTGCTGAATAGCTTTCGCTAAATCATGACCAAGCTTGTCTGAAGGCATAGACCCAAGACTGTTCACACGAGCCCAGAAAGCAATCGGACCACGGAAAATCCAGCCGATACCTGGAACCGTAAAATTAGAGAAAATCCCGTCAAAAGCCAGCTGCATTTGTGCAAACGCATACTGGATAGCCCATTCAAATGCTGGACGATGCTCGGCCTTGTATCCCTCCGCCTCGTACCGACGAAGTACAGCAGTCGCAAGGTACATCCAAGACAGGACGTCAGCGTAGCGGCCAGTCAACTTCTCTTTCAGCTTTAGGCTTCCGCCTAAACTACCCATTGCTATGTCGGCCATGATCGCAAAGGATGCTGATGCCCACGAAAGCTTACGGTAGTAGCGTGCGGCCGGGCCTGATGGAACGGCTGCTAAGCGGCCGCGGCTTAGGCTCAGAACTAGCGAGCGGCAAGCATTTCTCACCACATGGCCGATATGGCTCCAAAATGCTTTATCAAAGGCCGCATAATCCTTATCCATCAGCGCTTTGACTTCTTTGTACGCATAAGGATGGCAGCGAATCGCACCCTGTCCGAAGATAATCATGGTTCGGGTCAGAATGTTCGCGCCTTCAACCGTGATGCTGATCGGCAGACCGATATAAGCGTTAGCAATCTGATTGCGAGGACCGCGAGATATACCTGCGCCGCCCAGAACGTCCATGGCATCGTTTACAACCTTACGAGATAGTTCGGTTTGGTTGTATTTAGCGATTGCAGAAACAACCGCCGGCTTCACGCCAGCGTCAATCGCACCAACTGTAAATACGCGCGAAGCTTCCATCAGATAAGTGGTACCTGCAATCCGCGCTAGCGGCTCTTCGATACCTTCAAACTGACCTATTGAAATACCAAACTGGCGGCGCACTACTGCATAAGCACTCGCGACGCGGGTCATAAATTTCGCCATACCAGCTGCTTGCGACGGTAGCGACAGAGCGCGGCCTGCGGCAAGACATTCCATCAGCATCTGCCAACCACGTCCAGCACCCTCCGCTCCCCCGATTATCTGATCGAGCGAGACCACAACGTCTTTACCACTGGTCGGACAGTTGTAGAAAGGCACGCCCATGGGGTTATGGCGTTGGCCCAACACCACACCCTTGGTGTTGGCTGGCACAAGAACGCAGGTGATGCCTAAATCCTTACCGCGCCCCAGCAGATTTTCTGGGTCGTAAAGTCGCACCGCCAATCCGACTAACGTGGCCACTGCAGCCAGGGTGATATAACGCTTGTCCCAGTTTAGCCGTAGGTACAGCTTCCCATCTTCGCCTTTGAAGATAACCGCATTTGATGTCAGGGATCCCGCGTCGGAGCCGGCATTCGGCTCGGTCAGCGCAAAGCAGGGAATCTCTTCGCCCCTCGCTAAGCGCGGCAGATAGTAGTCTTTCTGCTTGTCGGTTCCGTAATGAGCTAGTAGCTCTGCCGGTCCAAGCGAGTTGGGGACCATCACTGTGATCGCCAAGGGCGATGAGTGCGTCGCTAAATGAGCGATCACTTCGCTATGGCCAGCGGCCGAAAAACCAAGCCCACCGTAGGCCTTCGGCACAATCATTCCGAAGAACCGCTCTTTCTTCAGATAGTCCCAGACCTTTGGCGGAAGGTCTTTATGCTTAAAAATCTCCCAATCGGTCGCAAGAGAACATAGGGTCTTCACCTGGTTGTCGATGAATTTCTGTTCCTCTGCGCCAAGCTTAGAATATGCCTCTTTACGAATTCGGTCGTAATTGGGCTTACCGGAGAACAGCTCAGCATCCACCCAGGTGGTGCCTGCCTCCAGAGCCACGCGCTCTGTCTCGGAAATGACAGGCATCAGCTTCAGACGCTCCATCAAATGCGCAATCGGTGTAGAGAGTAAGATGTTACGCACTGCTGGAATGTTCAGAAGCACAAGAACAGCCGTAACGGTACCCAGTAACCAAACTGGCGCGGCCTGGAACCATAGTGCCGCAACTACGGCAACGGTCCAAAAAGCAAATGGTGCCCCGAAGAAACCCAAAGCCACCACCCCAGCCGCAATCAAAAACCAGCTTCCAGATGGTAAATAGGACAACAACCCACCGTAGCCAAAATACCCGTCCATAAACCCCTCCCGGGCGGTTCAGTGCCGCCACCACGAGTGTTGAAATCGGTACGACCTAAACTTGAAGATCCCTCGAGTGTTAGGGGATCTAAAATTTGTTAAAGGCCGTAACACCTCTGAGTTTACTCCCTTTTCTCAGAGGCATCCAGCTTATCGGTGGGTTCGGGGCAGTACTTTAGAGGGGGGTAGACAAAACCTTGGCAGTTTTAATCATCACGTCGCTAACCGGCCGATCTCCCGCCGCTGTTTTAACCTTACCGATGGCCTGGACGACTTCTAAACTGGCATCGTCAGCGGTTTTGCCGAAAGCTGTGTACTGGCGATCTAAGAAGGGCACCTTTTCCAAGCAAAGAAAGAACTGACTACCTGCGGAGTTAGGGTCTTGGGACCGCGCCATCGACAGGACGCCGGCCTCGTGCTTTTTCTCATTGAATTCAGCGTTAACCTGGTAACCTGGGCCACCAGTTCCCGTGCCGGTTGGACAACCGCCTTGAATCACAAAACCCGGTACGACCCGATGAAAGAGCAGATTGTCGTAAAAGCCGATCATGGCCAGCCCCAGCATGTTCTTGCAGTGATTGGGCGCTACATCAGGCCAAAAATCGAGCTTAATAAGCCCTGCTGTTGTGTCCAGTTCCAACTGGTACCGATGCGTCGTGAAGTCAATCGATTGCTGAGCTTTCTCTACTTCTGTTTTGCTACTTTTACCGAACATGAGGTCTCCTTTGGGTGCCAGTGCAAAGCCTCTGACAAAAGACCCCCGTATACCACATCTCTTCGTGCAGCAACACTCACTTACGTGCAATTAGCAAAATCGTATGCCCGTCGTCGAATCCCGACTGCTGATTAACAATGGAAAATCCACAACTCCGCAACAAGTCTAAAAGCCTTGCGTGGCGATTCTCGGAACCCAATTCTGCTGCCTTTGCTGCCTCTTCTTGGAACTCGAACACGTGATTGAACTGGTGTTTCACATTCTCAAAACATCCCCTGCGCTGTAGGCTTTGCCTTACAGCAGCAAACAGGCTAGATGCTGAGCCCTCATCCGAACGACAGGTCATAATGAAGAGCCCATTATGCTGCAAACTTTCGTACGCTTGATGCAGCATTGTCTCCAAGCAAGACAAATTGACGAAAGATGCATCTAGTGTAACAGCACCGTAGTGTAGAGTCGGGAGACCGGACATATGAGAAAGATCCTGACGCACAAATTTTACGCCACTAAAATTAGCGCAGCGCTCCTTAGCGACACGCAGCTGGTGAGTATCAGAATCGACAGCGGTCACAGAATGGCCATCCCCAAGTAACAAGGCTGTTAATGCACCAGTGCTGCATCCAAGGTGCAGAACTTTAGACGGTGATCCTAAGC
This sequence comes from uncultured Pseudomonadota bacterium, assembly GCA_903915625.1. GTDB lineage: Bacteria > Bdellovibrionota_B > Oligoflexia > Oligoflexales > CAIYRB01 > CAIYRB01. Next base: position 5,979 of record CAIWTN010000019.1, read on the forward strand.
TTTCACAAACCGCTTCATGTAGTTTCGTGCGTGCAGAGAATTTACCTAAAACCCCATCAACTGCTGCTGCATACCGGATGCGCTTGGTCTCGCTCGCAATTTCGCGATAAATGTCCTCAAAAAACTCCTGCCTTTTCGTCACAGAGTTAATGTTAAGAACTACTGTCCAACCAATAATTCGACCGGAAGCTCGATCGACAATCGGTGACATAATACGAGAAAAGACCATGCGTCCATAGGTAGGAGAAATGAAAGTTACGCGCTCCCTATCTGTAATCGGCAGGATACCTTCACCATAGAGCTTGTCTGTACGTTTCGGGACACGGCGGTAATTGTCGAGACGGCTGTACCATTCTTTAACATGCAGCCCTCGACTTATAACCCGCCCTTCACTAGCGTTCGCAAAAATCATCGAAAATGCAGAATTCCAATCTAAAAACCGCTGATCGTTACTAAGTATAAATGTCGGGACGTTGGCTGAAAATAGACTTTGCTGAAGGCGGAGTTCAGATGTTGTCCAAAGTTTAATGGACTGACTACTGCTCTCAGGAACAAAAACAGAGCGAAGCAAGTCTCCACTTGTCCATGATTTTTTGCCTAACGCAGGCCACATTGCAAACAGAGCAAACTTGACACAGATAACTGCAGAAACAAAAGTTAATGGCCTTACTCCGCCGACCAGCCCCATTTTCTCCAGCACAACCGCAGAGCCAAAAATCAAAACTGCAGAAAGACCCAACACCGCAGCCCACGCTGATCTAGGCATCGCCAACTCTCGATAAAGATGGCTGTTCTTAAACTGCTTCAAATTTATGGCTGATATCCTCAATGTAACCTCTACAGTCTTTAACCAATTTAATGGTCGAGTGGGCTGCCCACGAATCCTAATAGCCATGAACTGCAAATCGCTTGCCAGCTTCGAAGCGCTGCAACCCGATAGGCAATCGATCAAAAAACCTAGTATTTCTAGAATCCGGACAACTCGAACGATCCAAGAAATCGCTTAGCGTCAAAACTATAGGCAGCATTAAATGCATGGTGTCGGAAAAATCGCCACATTTCCGTGTCGTTTGTAAATGGCATTGGGTTTGCATAATGGATTGCAGAAGGCAACTTGCCCTGCAAAGCAAGACCTTTTATTTCTGTACCGAATGGAGTTGTTAACATGCTGACGTGGCGAAGAATCATCAAAAAAAATCGAGTATTTGGAAGCAAAAAAAACGTTATCGCCGCAACAGCGATAAGCGCGATGTCATTGCCTATACTCTTTACGGGTGTAAGTTACGGCAACGTAATTGGTGCAGATACCCAAAACTTCAATCCGACGACATCAGGACTAGATTTCGTAACAGTCGAATCTTCTCAGGTTTTAGATCCTGGCATCGTAAATTTTGGATTGTTTCTGAATGATCAAGCCAACTCATTGCCATACTTCGCTGACGACCAGCAAAGTCATACTCGATTTACGGATGCGATTCTTAGCGCCGACATCAATATGGGGATCGGCTTACTTCCAGGTTTCGAAATGGGGCTTAGTGCCCCCCAAGCGCTAAGCCAGAACTCACCGGGCACAGGTTATCATGGTGAATACAACGCTCTCGGCAATACCGAAATCCGAGTCAATGCCAAATATCAGTTCTACGGTGACAGGGATTATGGGCTAGCCATGCAGCTTCTAGAAAATATCAATCGCATCAACAACAACCCCTATGCCGGCAGCAACGCGGGACCTACCACTAATTTACAGTTAGCTGGAAATACTACGATAGGACGACTGAAACTCGGGCTCAACCTTGGCTACAGATGGCGTCAGCCTGGCCAGACGATCGCCGACCAAGCACCGATCACACCACTTCCGAACCAATATCTAGCTTCAGGTGCGTTGAGTTATTTTTTTACCTCTCTCAAGACCAAACTAATCTGGGAAGTATTTGGAAGCGTCCCCGTTCGGCCTGTCGATACTTTTTCCAGTCGTCAGGCATCTTCGGCAGAGACAACTCTTGGTGGCAAGCATGACTTCACCACGCACCTGTCTGGACACCTTGGCATTGGCAGCCAATTAATGAAAGGCATCAGTTCACCTTATTGGCGTGTATATACCGGCCTCAATTACTCGTTGGGACAGCCTGCCAACGCACAAATACCACAGAAGATTGAGACCATCTCTCAAACCACGTTACCGAAGACTAATCCATTTAGCGGCCCCCCAAAGCCACGTGAAAAAATCGTAATCCATGACGTCCTCTTCGAATATGATTCAGCGTCTTTAGTAGTTGGTGGTCCGGACAACACACTTAGCCGAATGGCCGCCTATTTGAACACCAAACCAGTGTTCACTAAGCTCATCATCGAGGGTCACACAGACTCGATTGGATCGGATTCTTACAATACTGCACTAAGCAAACGTCGGGCAGAAACTATTCGCAAGTGGCTGATCGACAAATACCACTTACAGGCCGACAAAATAATTGCGATCGGTCGAGGTGAAAGCATGCCGATCGCTGACAATGGAAACTATCAAGGTCGGCAATTGAATCGACGCGTTGCATTTACGATCTATCGCGATATGGCGAAGTAATTTTGAATATTGATGATTCTGAATCAGAACTTTTCTTTCCAACAACCACACCGCTGCTGCTGTCTGCTACCAGTCGTCTAGGAGTTCTCTGTGACTAACACTTTATCCGTCAAAAAACTGATTGCCCTTATGGCATATCTTACTGCCCCAACATTTCTTGCCAGTGCCTGCAATCAAGCGTCGTACCACGTGCTCTCGCCAGCGCAAAACGGCATTGAGCCGCAAAACCTCGGAAACACAGAAAGCGAGCCACTAGCTCCCACCGCGAGAGTAGAGGTCATCTTCAACAATGGTTCAGTAACTACTGTAGCCGTCGGTGCCGCGACCACGATTCAACCATCTAATGACACAGTCTCTCCGAATTTTATCGCAACCAGCAGCTGTACTAACCCAGGCATCGTGAGAGCCGATTACACAATTAAGACCCAAACGGGCGATATACCCGTATCCGCAGTGCGCTCGCCAGGCGCATGCGATAGCCTCAGTGTGCCATACACCTTTAAGACAGCAGGTGACTATCCGATCACTATGATCGTTACAGATGAAAATAACCTGACAGCGACTGCTAGCATGACGCTAACTGTACTCGATGGCTCAAAGAACGACGGCGGCTTCACAATTGCTGCGGTACCCATGCTAACACAACCAACCAAGCCAATCGCCTTCACCAGCTATTGTTTTATGCCGTCAGGGTTTACCGTCGCTTGGGACTTTGGCGACGGTGCCACAGCTGGCGGCATTTCGGCCACCCATGCATATGGTCAGATTGGGCAGTATACGGCACGGGCGACCTGCACCAGCGCAGATACAAAAATCGTCAAAACAGCGTGGGTATCTATTGTCATCACAACGGCGGAATTAGCACTGCCCCCTGTTCAATACACTGCACCTTTGGGCCTACCACCAGGCCCTAACCAATCGCCAGTGCAGTCCCCTGGCCCGAAACCAGTGCTGTTCCCTAATCAATCGCCGCTTTGATACCCCTTCACTGACTGCCGCAAAACGGCGGTTATCAGAGGATTCCAGCCAATCTAAGACCGAGCCCCCACATTGGGGGCTTTATTTTTTTGGCATTCGCAGTAGGCTTTGCTAGATTGTGAAGTCATCAGTGTATTCGATTCACCATTAACTTTATTTGAGGTTAAAGTCTCATGACTCGCATTTCGCTGCTTAATGCCTCGCTCATCGCCGCCGCTGTCAGCACCGTCGGTGTCACTCGCGCCCAAGCCGCGACCACCCTTAAATCTGATCAAGACAAGGTCAGCTACATGATCGGCTATCAAATCGGTAGTAACTTCAAAAGGGATGGTCTGGAAGTAGATCTGAACATGCTCAGTAACGGCCTCAAAGAGGCGTTAGCTGGCGAGAAATCCCCCTTAACGCAAGAAGAGTCACAAAAGTTAATGGCGAACTTGCAAAAGGACCTCCAAGCTAAGGCTGAGGCTAAACGCAAGGCAGCCGGCGAGAAAAATGCATCTGAAGGGAAGGCTTTTCTTGCTGAGAACGCCAAAAAAGCTGGTGTGAAGAAAACAGCTAGTGGACTGCAGTACAAAGTCGTTTCGGAAGGAAAAGGCGAAGCACCGAAAGCCACCGACACTGTCTCCGTTAACTACAAAGGCACGCTTATCAATGGTACGGAGTTTGATAGCTCGTACAAACGCGGCCAACCAGCTAAATTCCCGGTCAATGGCGTCATTAAGGGCTGGACAGAAGCACTACAATTAATGAAACCAGGCTCCAAATACCAACTTTTCATCCCAGCTGATCTAGCTTACGGTGACCGCGGCGCTGGCGAAGCGATCGGACCAAACGCGACTTTAATTTTTGACGTCGAATTACTGTCGGTCGAACCCAAAGCCACGGCAGCGGCTCCGGCTGCAACCCCAGCAGGGGCGATGGAGAAAAAATGAAAGTCGATGAGCTTAGGCTCATCGCGACCTGTCCAGAAGAGACCAAAGACGTGCTGATCACCGAGCTCAAGCAGCTCGGTGTCAGCAACATCGAACCAGCCTACCGGGCCGTCCACTTCTCAGCCAGCGAAGAGCAATTTTATCAAGCGCATTTACGCCTAAGGACTGCAAGTCGGATCCTGCGCGTAATCAAAGAATTTCCTGCGAAATCCCCAGAGATGCTTTATTCGCAAGCTCGTCGGCTAAATTGGCCGGAACTATTCGGGGTCGAACGCACTTATCTGATCGAGGGAGTGCCAGGCGACCGCGGCAGTGAATTCATGCGGGCTAACGACATTAGCAAAAAGGTCCGCGAAGGACTACAGGACTCATTTCAGCGACGAGTGGGTCAGATCCCCAAAGTTGACTTAAAAGAGCCCAAGGTGATCATCGTAGCATTCTTGGCCGGTGGGCGCTGCGTCTTGAGCTTTGACACTTCCGGTAAGGCACTCCACAAACGTGGTTACCGCCAGGAAGGGCATCCAGCTCCGATTAAGGAGACTCTAGCAGCATCTTTACTGATGCTTGCCGGCTACGATGGCAGTCAGCCCTTCTTAGATCCTATGTGCGGCAGTGGCACCATCGCCATTGAGGCAGCCATGATTGCTTTAGGCAAGGCACCACAAATCCATCGGCCTAAAGGGCAATTTCAATTCGAATGGCTGCGTTCGTTCAATAGAGAACTTTGGCGAACGGTCCAGGAGAGTGTGCGAGCTGAACGCCAGGCAGAGCCCTCGTTCCCAATTGTGGCAAGCGATATTTCCGAGACTTATACTGAACTAGCCCGCCGCAATGCTCTTAAAGCTCGCGTAGAGAAGCACATCACTTTTGCCTCAGGCAAATTTCAAGACATCGTTCCTCCGGCTCCAACGGGCATTTTGGTAACGAACTTACCCTACGGTGAGCGCCTATCGAAAGCATCCCTCGATGATCTTACGGCCCTTTACAAAGAGATTGGGGATACGCTAAAGCAACGATTCGCAGGCTGGCGAGCCGCGCTCCTAGTTGCAGAAGAATCGCCATACAAAGTAATTGGCCTCAAGACTACGCGTCGGATCAACCTACTGAATGGGAGTATTCCCTGTAAGTTGCTGATTTATGACCTCTATGCCGGCACTAAGAGAAAGACTCCTGCATCCTAACAGCTATTGGGTAATTAAAGCTTTGCCCCTTTCATGACGATACCCTAGGTGGATGTTTTAATTACCACCTAGGGTGAAACATGAACGATGCACCACTGATCTGCGTGCCTGCTCTGGTCATGATCTGTGTGAGCATGAACTCTTTGGGCTGCAAGCAACAAACTGGATTTAAAGGCGCCGCAGAAAATAGCCAGCAAGCTTACGCTGGGGAAAGTACTCAGACCTGCGGCGCTGATGGGGTTACAAATGCGAACTTGCTTACCCCATCCGTAAAAAATGGGTCTCCAGGTAATTATCTCGAATACGAACTATCCATTGCTGACTGCAGTGGCAAGCCGCGCCCACTCACAGCAGAAAAAATCTTATTTGACATCGACGCAACTTTATTAGGTTCAGGGGTAAACAAGCCGCTGTCCTACCAGGTGGCTTCAACGGACAATACTTTGAAAGGCATTTTACAAAATATCCAAGGTACGGACTTGTTCGGTCGCACCGGAGCCAATTTCCACCATTATGCTACCGATCAATCTATCAACTTTGCGACCAATGCCACTTCAATGAAGTTACGCATTGAGCTGGCCGGCCTACTGATGCGCACCACGACCACCAAGGGCACCACCGCACCCAATCAAGTTGCGACCTATCTGCGCATCGGCCAAGCCAGCCCAGTACAGCAGATCGCTAGTTTGATTGACCCCTGAAACAGCACATTAAATCAATAAATTTTGATACTTATAGATTTAATTCAAGGTTAAATCAAAGCTGCCGATAAGCCTCCTATGCTCAAATAGTGGATGCTCGGAGGTCGCTACCCGATGGGTAATTACGGCTTAATTTGGCGCATCGGATGTTCACTGCTGCTTGCTTCATGTAGCGGCAGCGAGCGCAGCGGTACTCAATTAAGCCGAACCAGCGTTGGTATTGAGACCAATGGCTCTTCAGCAGTAAGCACGAATCAACCTCAGAAGCCCTCTGGGAAATGTTTGCAGCTAGTGAATGGCTTGGCCACTGAGGACTATCCTGCAGTTGTACGGTTAATGAGTCGAAGAGACGGTGCTGTTGGCATTTGCACAGGTACCTTTATCAGTCCGACTGCCGTGATAACTGCTGCGCATTGCATAGATTCGTCGGCCAACGGGGGCCTCTACTTGGTTGGCGACGAGCGCATCGCTTTCACTGGTAATCCATTAGCTAATGCTATTTCTGCAACCCGAGCGTTTACTAACGGCGCCACGGGCTCTATGGGTGACCCGAATGATCCTTCCTCTGTCAGCCTCGATACCGCTATCCTGTTATTCCCCAAGGGCATAGCCAAGACTTACATGGGAATCAGCAATAAGAAATCGCCCGTCGGAACTAAAGTCACTTCGGTTGGGTACGGTCTCACCAACTACTTTGATGAGACGCCCTCACCGAATTACGATGCGACTAAGCACTATGGCCTCACGGCAGTCATTAGTGGCGATGAGTCCACAAATATTTACGTGGGGGACTTTACGGCTGAGGCAAGTGAAATGGAGCTGGGTGCTCGAGTTGTAGAATCGTCCGGTGATTCCGGCGGCCCCTTGATTGCTGATGACATGCTGATCGGTACACTATCCGTAGGCGGAGCTCAAAATAACGAAAACAATGAAAAGTCATACTACTCAGCGTTCGTTGATATGAACTCAGCAGCAACTAGAGCTCTCATTAACAAAGCCAATGCGGGGGGAGCTGCAATTCCGCAGCCTGGAACAGAGCCGCAGGTATTAAAAACCACGACCACGACTAACATCTGCGGAAATTGAAGTTTTACAGTACGGGACCTTAGTAACTAGCCATTGCCGACAAGATCTATTTGCCGACGAGCTTCATAAAGAAAGAGAGCTCCAGCCACGCTTACATTTAGAGAATCGGCAATTCCACGCATAGGTATCGTCGCCAAAATATCAGCATTTGCCAGCCAATCTGGCGTTAGACCATCGGCCTCAGTCCCCAGCAGAATAACTGTCGGGACGGTAAAATCCACTTCTGTATAGGCCTTAGCTTGGTCATGCAGGGCTGCTGCAATGATCTGCCAGCCTCGACTGATTGCTAATTGCTTTAATTCGCTGCTGGTTGCAGTAACCACAGGGACAGAAAATGCCGTGCCCAAGCTAGACCGTAATACTAATGGATTGTACAAGTCCAAAGTCTGGTCGATGAGCAGCAGAGCATCAGCGCCCGCACCATCTGCCGACCTAAGTAGCGCCCCCAAGTTGCCAGGCTTCTCGAGTCCTTGAACGGCCAAAATTAATTTTGCACCAACATCATTTAGGCTACTTAAATCATGATTTTTCTGACGCATCACAGCGATTAAACCGTCAGTCCCCTCACGCACCGCGAGTTTGGCAAAAATCGCCGATGTAACCTGAATCCGGCTAGCTTGAGGCGACAATGCACCAAGTACCTCCCTTGCGGCATCAGATAAAGTGTCCTCGCACCAGTAAACTTCTAAAGTTTCGTAATTAGAGACAAGTGCGCGCTGAATTTCACGAGCCCCCTCTAACGCAAACAACCCACGACTACTGCGCTCACGCGCTTTGCCTAGGGCTACGACTGATTTTATGCGCGGATTTTGAGCACTCGTGATTAGCATCGTCAGACCGTTGACGTCAGCATAGAAGTAGCGCCGCTTGGTAAAGCTCGCCCAGCGCTATCGTGCACGACCATTTCCGAGGCAACGATAGTCGCCGAGTTCGGAGGAACAAGATCACCAAGAAGATTGGTCAGCGCCAACGGGGTATAGCCTGTGGAATGTGCGCTCAGAAGAAAAAATGCATAATCTGGCGCCATAAGTTGCTTCAAGTCATCCAGGAGACTAGGAAGCATTTCCTCAATCTTCCAAGCCTCACCCTTTGGTCCGCGACCATAACTTGGCGGATCAAGAATGATACCGTGGTATTTTGAATTGCGCCGCAGTTCCCGCGCGACAAATTTTTGCACATCGTCGGTCAACCAGCGAACAGGACTCTGACCCAGCCCGCTAGCCTCGGCATTCTCTCTCGCCCAGGCAACGCTAGTCTTAGACGCGTCCAAATGCACTACATTGGCACCAGCAGCAGCACAAGCTAGCGTCGAGCCCCCTGTGTAAGCAAATAAGTTAAGAACGTTGACCTCGCGCCCACTCGCTCGTCGGGTTGCAACTATGTCGGCAAGCTGCCGCCAATTGCTATGTTGCTCCGGAAAAATCCCTAAATGGCCGAAGTCGGTAAGGCGAATTAGCAACTGCCCACACCCTGGCATTTGAATCGGCCACACCTCTGGTACTTTACGATTGCGTAATTCCCAGCGACCATCGCCTCCACTAAAACGGGTGAACGTCGCATCAGCCGAACGCCACTCAGCATCACTTAACCGAGGTCGCCACACTGCTTGAGCTGCCGGACGCACGATCCGGTAAGGGCCCACTTGTTCTAATTTTTGAAAGTTGCCACTGTCGAGCAGGGCATAAGTACCGGCGTTCATAATTAGTAGTCCTCGCTAGAAGCCAGCCACAGTTACCACTGGTGGTGTTTGACAAGCAATGCGGTAAACGCCAAGATAGGCCCTTGCCCTTAAGTCAACCATTCGAGATGATTGATCATGCCATCTTATCGTCCCTCAATCACTGAGCTTTTCAACATCAAACTGCCTATAGTGCAGGCCGGAATGATTTGGGTATCCGGAGGCAAATTAGCCGCCGCAGCGGCCGAGGCCGGGTGCCTGGGCCTAGTCGGCGCCGGTTCGATGCAACCAGCTATGCTGAAACACCATTTGGAGCTAGCCGCCAGTCTCACGAAAAAGCCCTTCGGCGTCAATATTCCGCTGCTCTACAGTAAAGTTCAAGAGCAGATCGATGTCGCGCTTGCAGCCGGAGTGCGGATTTTCTTCACTTCCGCTGGTAGCCCAAAGACCTGGACCAGCTTCCTAAAAGATCGCGGCTGCATTGTGGTCCATGTGACATCTAGCCCTGAGCTAGCTGTGAAATGCGAAGCTGCAGGCTGCGATGCCATAGTGGCAGAGGGATTCGAGGCCGGAGGTCACAACGGTCGTGACGAAATCACTACGTTAACTTTGATACCTCAAGTGGCCGATGCTGTTCGTATTCCGGTAATTGCCGCCGGCGGTATTGCTGATGGGCGAGGCATGGCAGCGGCTCTTGCTCTCGGTGCACATGGAGTCCAAATGGGTTCGCGCTTTGTGGCTACTGCCGAATCCAGCGCTCACCCCAAGTTTAAACAGGCAATCATCGATGCTGGTGCGGGTAGCACCATGTTGAGTTTGAAAGAGCTGGTGCCTGTTAGGCTTCTAAAAAATCACTTTTATGAACAAGTAGCGGCGCTTGAACAGCGTTGCGCAACTAAGGAAGAATTGACCGTGCTGTTGGGAAAAGGTCGCGCCAAATTAGGCATGTTTGATGGCGACCTCGACGAGGGAGAGCTGGAAATCGGCCAGATCGCAGGCCTAATCCATGACGCGCCAACTGTCGCAGAATTAGTGAGTCGTTTGACCACTGAATACGAACATGCTGTCAAAAACACACCGCTGTCACTTAGGAGAGACTAGTCGTGACCCAGGACACAAATATTTCTGCCAGTCCACGTCGCATAAAACGCGGTTGGATGAACCTTCGGGTTGAGCGCATTGTTCATGAAACTCCCGATACCGACACGTTTTACTTGGTCGATGCCGATGAGGGTGGCCGCGTTTTCGACTATATCGCTGGACAGTATTTAACCTTCCGCTTTGACGACCTGGAGGCAAAGCCTCTAGTTCGGTCCTACACCATGTCGAGCTCACCCTGTCAGGAGCCCTTCGCTGCCGTCACTATTAAGAGAGTTGACGGTGGACGCATCAGTAATTGGTTCTGTGACAAGGTAAAGGTCGGAGACATTTTGCGCGCACGTGGGCCCATCGGGAAATTCGTATTTGATCCGAATCTGGACCAGCCACATCTCGTGATGGTGGCCGGTGGTAGCGGTGTAACGCCCTTTGTTAGCATCATTCGCGAGTATGCCAATAAGCTAGGCCATCCACTTGCGCCACGTCAGATGACTCTACTTGTGTCGCACCGTTCTCAAGCAGACATTATCTGCGCAGCTGACCTAGCGGCCGTTGAACAAATGAGTGGTGTGAAGGTGATTACGACTCTAAGTCGCGAAGACAGGCGCTCCGAAGGCTTTTGGTTTGGTCGTCTTGACGAAGACAAACTCAGCCAGGCATTAACGGGCACGTATAAAAGCGCCACTTATATGACTTGCGGACCAAAGGCTATCATGGACCAAACTGTAGCCCACCTGCAAAAGATGAATGTTCCGGAGGCCTGCATTAAGACAGAGTCATTCGAGTCCTGAGTCCTTACTGGATGACTCGTAAATGCAATTGGCGAGGCCTTGACCGCATACTGTTAAATTCAGAAGTCTGGGTACTCACCAAACGCAACCTACTAGTCTTTGTCGGGGATGGCGCGGCCACTGTTTGATCGATTACGGTTACTTTGGTAGACGGGTCGTCCCCTTCATGATGGCGCAGATCCAACAAAAGCTGTTCGCAATAGACAATCAGAGCAGCGTGAACGTGCTGGAATGCGCCTAAATCCAGCCTGCGCCCTCGCACGGTCTTGGCAACTAGATAAATGTCGCCAGCTCTGATTAGGTGAAATCCCTCAGTGATCGAGTGATCGCTAAGCAACTTATCCGTCGCGTCATGCAACTCAAGGTAAGCTGCCAAATCTGTAGCCCTAAGTGAGCTAGGAATCATGCCACGGTAATGGTGTCGAAGTAGCGAGATGTCTTTAGCGAGGATTTGGCGCGCCAGGTCTTCCATCGCAAACGGAGTTAAAAATTGCTTCGCACGCCTGCGCAAAACCGAACTCAGGGACTTAAGTCGCTCAGTAAGTTGCATGGGCAATCTCTAGGCTGTTTGTGTTTAAAACCACCAACTTTATGTTGATAGATAAAACTTATAAAATTTTATTAAAAAAGTAAACAATATTCTATAATAACTAAATATTATTCATCATATTTAATATTTTTTCTTATTGTTATCTTTAGCACGATAAAAAGCCAAATAACAAAGGCAAAGGCCCCGACACATGCACCGCCGAGCCAACTCAATTGCCCACCATGGCACTCGCGCTCAGAGCTAAAAACGCCAAGCGCACCGAATTGGCATACACTTACGCATTGGTCTCTATGGATCTCTGCACCCTCCCGACACGCTAATTTGTCGTGTCTATCGGTGCCGCTTTTCTCATCCACAGAAGTGGCAATTATTGCTGTAACGTAGAAGACACTGGAACTACCCGCAGTGGGCCAACCAAGGAGCAAAAGCACTAAAAAAATTCGCCAGTATCTCCACCACATGCTAATAATTCCAGTGCATACAGACTGTTACAAAGTAAGTGACCGATTTTGACAAATTGGCTCACCCTCTCTGTATCGGCAGATAACACGGATTCTTGAATTTTTTATTTCATTAATAACGAACTTATAAGTTCACTGCCCAAATCCCTGCTATCCCCCTAACATGATTAGGAGGGAGGACGAACGTGAGCGCAATTACCGTCCGCAAGCGAGTAGCTGCAAACATAAAGAGATGCCGTCAACGAGGCGGGCTGACCCAGGAGCAAATGGCTCAACAGCTTGGGGTCTCGTTGCGTTATGTCTCTATGCTGGAACAGAACGCGCGCAATCTCAGTATCGAGTCCCTGAATAAGATCGCTAACTGCCTAAATGTCGATATCGCAGAACTTGTTTGTGACACGAAATACCTGGACCACGCGAAAAAATCAGCGGCGGAATTAGGTATCGAGTTACTGCGCCAATTCGTTAAAGAAGCTGAGTGACAGAAAAATTATCGCGGTTGCCATAAGTCCAAATGCTTATTATGCATTCGAACTTGTGGTGACCGCTTATTTCTAGTTATTGAGGTAGTAGCATGCGATTGAGAAGTTTAATTCGCACCGTACTTTTCCTGAATATGCTGGGGGGCTGTACCTTGAGCCAGATCGAAGAACCCAAATATGAAGTTATAAAAAAATATGAAGACTTTGAGCTGCGTAAATACCAGCCCACGGTAGTGGCAGAGACAGAAGTAATTGGTGAATTTTCAGGCAGTGCGAGTATCGGATTTCGGCGACTCGCCAATTATATTTTTGGCGGCAATAAAACAAAAACCCAGATCAAAATGACAGCTCCCGTAAGTACAGCAGCACCACAGCCGACCTCAGAGAAGATCAACATGACCGCACCCGTTTCGCAAGTAGCCGCGGGAAGCGATCGCTGGGTCATATCATTTACAATGCCGTCTAATTATACACTGGAGACTTTACCGGATCCCTTGGATCCGCAGGTTCATTTAAGGGCACTGCCTTCGGCTACTTTTGCAGCTATTCGCTTCAGCGGCTTCAATTCCACCACTTTAGTCGAGGAAAAAACCAAAACTTTGCGCGATTTGGCCACTAAAGAGGGAATCACGCTGGGCGACCGGGTGATTTATGCACGGTATAATCCACCTTGGACGCTCTGGTTCCTCCGTCGCAATGAGATCTTGATCGAGGCAAAGTAGTAAAGCCGCTTACGGGCTGACGCCGTCCCGAAAAATGAAAAAGACAGCTCCGACTAGGCAAAGACCGGCCCATAGGAAGTTCCAAGTCAATTTGACGCCCATGTAATAACTGGCAAAGACGCAAAAAACGACCAGCGTGATGACTTCTTGTAAGATCTTCAGCTGCGGCAGGGAAAAGTGCTCCGCACCAATACGATTGCCTGGGACTTGGAAGCAGTATTCGAAAAACGCAATGCCCCAGCTAACCACAATGACGAACCAAAGAGGTCTACCAGCCAGATTTTTAAGATGGCCGTACCAAGCGAACGTCATAAAAATATTTGAGACGAGTAATAGAAAAAGGCACCGAGCCATTTTAGTCTCCGCCAACTTGTAGCCGCAGCAAAACAATATCAAATAATAGCGGTAACTTACAGGCATAATGACGCATGTGATGCACACGCATGTGGCACATTGCATTTAACTGCACTCCCTAATGCAGAGTGATTCCGCAGGTGCTAAACTCTAGCCATCTTGAGAACTATCACTGCGAGGCAGACGTGGCCGAACCGCTCCATTGGAACTTACGTCCGGAAGTATTCTCCTTCAGTCCATTACCACGCTGGTACAGCTTACTATTTGCGATGGGCATCATAGGCGGCTACGCCATCATTCGTAAAATGTTCATCCGCGAGAGTAAGCCCGTCGAAATTCTCGACTCGCTGTTGGTATATGTAGTCGTCGGAATGATGCTTGGCATGCGCTTAGGGCATGTGCTGTTCTACCAGCCTGATTATTATGCGGAGCACCTGCTAGAGATCCCCATGATCTGGAAGGGTGGATATGCAAGTCACGGTGGCTTCCTCGGAGTCATCATTGCCTTAATGATGTTCGCTCGCAAATACCGCGATCTTTCCTTTCTCTGGCTAGCGGACAGAGTAGCCGTCATCTCCCTATTTACCGCGTGCTGCATTCGGCTGGGGAACTTTTGCAATTCTGAAATGATCGGCCGCCAAGCGGAAGGATTGTCTTGGGCGGTAGTCTTCGAACAAATTGACTTAGTGCCTCGGCATCCAGCCCAACTGTACGAAGCATTTGGCTACATCATACTGTGCGGGATTTCTTTGTTGCTCTACTACAAGACTAAAATCACAGCTAACAATGGCCGTTTGCTTGGGTTCATTGTGGCATCGGGATTTGCGTGGCGATTCTTCTGTGAGTTTTTTAAAGAGGATCAAGTGCCATTCGAGGCGGGTATGGCGCTGAACATGGGACAATGGTTGAGCGTCCCTTTCATCATTGGTGGTATCTTGCTAATGCTGAACGTTCAACGTAGCGGTTCAGCAAAGCAAGCAGGCTGATCAAACACAGCAGCAGATATGAAAAACGCCGCTTTCGCGGCGTTTTTTTTGCTTACTTATACTGCTCGAAAGGCATATTCAGAGCCTCTGCAACAGCCTTATGGGTAATCTTACCCTGATAAGCGTTGAGACCGTGCCGCAGAGCTTGCGACCCAGCCAATGCATCGGCAAAGCCCTTATTGGCGATATCGAGAGCATATTTTATGGTGACGTTTGTCAGTCCATAAGTACTCGTCTTTGGCACGTCACCAGGAATATTGGTAACGCCGTAGTGCAAAATATTTTCTTCAACATAAACTGGATCGTCATGTGTAGTAGGACGAATCGTTTCGACACAACCACCTTGATCGATAGCAACGTCAACGATAGCCGAATCCCGCTCCATCAAACGAATCATCTCGCGAGTAACTAGGCGCGGAGCCTTGGCACCCGTAATCAAGACGCCGCCAATCACCAGATCGGACTCAGCTACAGCTTCAGCGATATTCTCTGGATTCGACATCAAAGTCGTCACCAAGTTACCGAAAACGTCATCTAGGTAAGCAAGACGCCTAGCACTGACGTCCAAGATGGTAACTTGTGCACCAAGGCCGATCGCCATCTTAGCGGAATTGATACCCACCACACCGCCACCAACGATGGTCACGCGGCCGCGCTTCACACCCGGTACACCACCCAGCAAAAGGCCCTTGCCGCCATTATGCTTTTGGAGCAGTTGTGCACCAACCTGCACAGCCATACGACCAGCAACTTCGCTCATCGGAGTCAACAAAGGAAGCGAACGGTCTTCAAGCTCGATAGTCTCGTAAGCAATGGCGGAGACCCGGCGTTTTACTAGCGCCTGAGCCAGATCGGGAACCGCTGCCAAATGCAGGTAGGTATAAAGAATCTGATCTGGTTGCATCAGATCGTACTCTGAAGCGATCGGCTCTTTAACTTTGATGATCATCTGGGCTTCGCCCCAGACAGCCGCTGCGGTAGCGACGATTTCAGCTCCAGCAGCCTTATATTTCTCATCCGGGATGCCTGCCCCAACGCCGGCATTTTTCTCGATCAGCACACGATGTCCGGCTTGCACTAGCTGCTTAACTCCGCCTGGCACGATAGCCACGCGATTTTCCCGGTTCTTAACTTCCTTTGGCACGCCGATAATCATGGAAGGCACCCCTAGTGTATAGGATCAAGTTATTGCCTCGCCTTGATAATGTCCGCTGGCCATTGCTGTCAAGTAGCCACCGACACTGTTACAGCTCTACTGGTATTTCTAGACCGTCGTAGGCCAGTCGAACATGACTCGGCAACTTCAATTCATCGACGGCGTGGCGCATTTCATGAGCAATATGAGTAAGATAGCCGCGCTTCACCGCGAGAGCATCAAATAGTGCCAAAGTTTCCTCAACACAGCTATGCGTCGGATGCTGCCCGTAACGAATGGCGCTAGCCACCATAGTATCGATCTTGCCCCGCCAACGGGCGATCAACTCAGGTGGAAACACCTTAAAATCGGTGGCATAAGCAAAGCGACCAATCCTAAACACGGCTGTCTGCGTATGACCATGTGGGACAAAGTCCGGGTCAACCTTGAGCCCACCAATAGCAAAGGGAGTGCGCTCAAATGGGGCCAACACCACTTGCGGCTTTGTCCCTAAATAGCCTGTCTCCTCAAAAGCATAGGAGAATCTGGCACAAAAATCTGCACAATGCGGTGTGGCTACGTGACAAGTCACAGGCTGGCGACTGGAGAAATAAAACGCCCGTAGGTCGTCAAAACCGTGACAGTGATCCGCATGAGTGTGCGTGTATAACACCTCGGTAAGATGCGTGACACCGGCGTTCAACATCTGCATGCGAAAGTCAGGACCTGTATCTATCACCAGGCTCTGACCATCTGCTGTTTGCAAAAGTACTGAGGAGCGCAGCCGCTTATCGCGGGAATCAGAGCTGGTGCAAGTAGCGCAGCTACAACCGATGACCGGTACACCGGTACTGGTCCCACTACCCAGAATGGTTACTGTCGCCTGCACAGTGTTACCCACGAAAATATCTATCTAAAAACTGCATACGGCCATCGCCGAGCGTGGCAAAGGTCCGCATAGCATCTAGTTTAGCCATGGAATCCATTTTTCGCAGCGGATAATCACGAAACATGCCAGCTTCGTCGTCGCAGTATCCATCAGCAATCAGCTCATCGTCAAAACCGCTACCCCCACCGCGGGCTCGTAGTCGACTGAGCAAACCCTCGCGGCAGAGCACATTAAGCGCCGTTTCGATATCATCAGTAGAAAGTTTGGAGCTCTCGACCAAGTGCCTGTTCAGAGCCGATGGACTCTGCCCAATGGAGCCACCTATAAACTCACGCGCCTCATCAAGGACTAGACGCAACACACTGACCTCAGGGAAACTTTTATCAATCATGAACTTGTGAATATGGTAGTCACGCGAGCCAAATACCAGGCTGCAAGATGCCGGCTTTCCATCGCGACCAGCTCGTCCAATCTCTTGAACATACTGCTCCAAGCTGCCGGGTAAACCTGCGTGGTGAACAAAACGGATATCTGCTTTATCGATACCTAAACCAAACGCATGCGTGGCAACTACAACACGCACGCTACCGGCCATAAAGGCGCGCTGCGCTGCCTCACGCGCCGGCGGCGTCAAACCCGCATGATATAGGGCCGTTTTGATCCCAGCGGCATCCAGCATCCGGCCGACCTCGCGAGTCTGCTTGCGCGTGGGCGCATATACGATACCACTGCCGCCAGTCTGCAAAACTGCTTGCAAGGTCGAAGCTAACGCTGGTGCAGCTTTATCGGCCTTAACCACCTTAAGCTGCAGATTATCCCTGGCAAAATCAGCCCAAACCAGCTCTGGATTACACAGCCGCAGAGCCTGCACAATATCTTCACGGACACGAGCCGTAGCAGTCGCTGTCACAGCCAACTTTGGCACCGGTCCAAAATCAGCAAGATACTCGCCGATAAGCCTATAATCAGGCCGAAAATGGCTACCCCAATGACTAATACAATGAGCCTCGTCTATAGCCACAAGCTGCAATTTTTCTCGCTGAAGACGCGCTCTAAAATCAGCCCGCGCCAGACGCTCCGGAGAGACAATGAGAAGTCGCAACTCACCACGATCCAGTCGCTCCCAAACGGCGGCTCGCTCTTCTGGAGTCTGCAAGCTATCAAGGGCCGCGCAGGGTATTCCGCTGGCAGCAAACTTGCGCTGCTGATCTCGAATAAGTGCAATCAATGGAGACAAAACTAAGACCAAACCCGGACGCATTTGCGCAGGCAACGCATAACACAGCGACTTACCAGCTCCTGTAGGCAACACAGCTAGGCAGTCACGGTTCGCCAGGACATGCTCAAGCACCGCCTCTTGATGCGGCCTTAAACTAGAATAACCAAATGTAGCCTGCGATGCTTGCGCGGCTTTGGATAACGAGGTTGATCGCGCAGAATTTCGATAAAGCGACTGCTCGGAGTTTGGTTCGGAGGATGGTGTAAGCGCCATAGGGGGCTCATTTAAGCCTATCCCCTCTGGTAATGCAACCTAGCTTCGAGGCGCTCCGCAAATGAACTCAGTCGATGTCGCGCGAAGCCCCGATCACCAAAGAATTGGCAATGGCTTGACCGACAAAGCTTAAAGCTATACCTCCGTCAAAATGCCAATCTTCCCAATTATATACGCCGCTCAAACCCCAGCGACCGTAAGCATTGTAGCCATTCTTAAACTTCGTCTCATCGACATGGAGATTGTTCAAATTAGTACTTCCGCCCAAGGTAGCTCGCACATGCATAAATCCAATGCCAAGCTCGGTCCGCAGAGAGAACGGCCTTGATGATTTAGTTTGGTAAGCAAAGCCACCTAGAAGGCCAAGACCGACGGATTTTAGCTCGGGATCCTCCAACTCCTTACCGTTGAAGATACTAACCCGACCGCCAACAAAAAGTGCCGTGGTCCGTGCCAAGACGGCCAAATTATCCCATTGGCGCCAACTTCCATACAGCCCAAGTTCCTGACCCGGCAGGCCCGCGCCAGAAGTCACAGAGGCATATCCCCAATTCCCACCAATCTGGGCGACAGCAGGTACATGCTGAATCTTATATGCCTGATGATCATCGACCTGATCGACATCAGCGAGGAGAACGATACGGCTTTCTGGATTGATAGACCCAAAACTCTGCTCGATCTCTATGGACCGCTTAACGCCTCGAAGGCCTTTGACAATCCCTGTAGCCTGCAATTCGCCATCGTCGTTTAAAATGCCAACCTTATCGCCAACATGTAGATTCACATCATCCGTCATGCAACGCTTCTGAGCTTTATCACACTGAATGTCTCGCGCCGTAGCTAAGGGCGAGAACATTAACGCAAATGTTGCCAGACAAAATACAATCGTACGATTCACAAGCACCTCCACCCAACTCGCGTTCCAAGCCTAAACTGCAATACCCGAGCCGCTGATAAGTTATGTTAGACTGACTTGTCATCGAAGTATTTAGCCACTTCTGCGGCATCGACAGCCTTGGTATTGAGATGCAAGCCACCAGCTAACACCTGCCAAGCGCGCAAATAAGGGATGCGAGCGCGACCACTCAGCCCCCGCAAAATCATCGGTATACTCGGCCAGGTTGGCTCGGCGATGATCCCGGCATCTGCTGCCAGCCTAGCTAAGTAAAGAGTAACATCAGCCTCTTGCCCGCCCGACTTCACAACCGGATCAGCGAAGCCCTGCTCAATGGCAAGGTGCAAGGACACATCAACTTCGAAAAAAGTTGCTGCCATCGCCATCAATTGTGGATTGATCGGCATCAGCGGCTGGACAGCAGCTATCAGACCAGGCACATCACCGCCGTGCAGCGGGCACCGAAGCACACCGCTTGCATCATTGACCGCGATTAATAGCGCCGCGTGCGGCGTTGGACAATTTATTAGCATTAGGGAGCAATCTTCTTCAAAACTAGTTTTGACATCGCCTGCAAGGTTTCCATAGTACCAAGAGAGTCACGCGCCACAGCTTTCTGATCCGGAATATTTCCTGGATTCAACTCATGGCGCAAGACGTCAAGCGGCACTAAATCCCTCAAGTCTCTCTTATTGTACTGGATAACACGCGGCATATCGCCAACGTTGTACCCTTCACTCGCCAACATCCGCCGCGCCTCGGCCAGGCTTTGAATATTATCTGCCATCAACTCTACACGGGAATCCGCTACAAAGACAAAACCATCGATACCTTTGAGGATGACTGAATTGACAGACTCGTACAATGGATTAGTCGGCAAGGTAAACAGATGCAATTTGAGATGGAAGTCTTTGACGTGCCCCAAGCTCACCGGGAGAAAGTCAAAGAATTTAGTGGTGCCCTTAGTCTCTTCCAACTCGATAAGACCATTCCGCATGTCTGTGGATGTGTTCTTATAGATCGACCTGAGATTTTCTGTCTTGCCGGAGCCACGTGGCCCGAAATAGACGATCTTACAGTTTATCTCTTTAGTATCGAAGTTAGTAAAAGCCATACCGCACACCCTGATTGTCTTCGACTATGTCAGCGTCAGGTGGCTTTTACTGAGTGTCTTGCCTGCCATCGCTACTGAGTCTTAGGTTGCTCACTTTCGGGGATTCTAACATCTTCAAGCTGACCACCCAACACAGATAGCAGGTCACGGGTAAAAGGAGCGTTTCGAGCCTCGTCGATTAGGCGCTCTCGCCGCCCCTCGGCCTCACGATCTCTCTCCGTTAAAATAGTCTCTGGGAGCGCTTCTGGGACCACTGGGGTCTGAGTCTTGGACTGCACCACTAGTATTCCCACGAAGCCAAACAATTCCCGAAACTGCTCTTTTATCTTGTGTTGCTCGTCGCGCTGCAAAAGAGTTCGACTCGCATAGCTTTCTTCTCCAATAGCCACAACGATCCTGTCAGGACCGTACTCTATAGGGTGAACCTCCTCCAGCTTCCTGGCCTGAAGGGGCTTCTGCTGCTTCCATGCGTCAACAAGCTGGCGCCAAGAGGCAGGCAATTGCTGCGGCAGCGAAGCCGCTGGCTGCGCTTGTTTAGGCGGCGGCACTGTAGCTGCTGATGTAGCAGCCGCTGCTGCTGCTACAGATGATAGCGATGCTGTATTTAATCGGGATGCAGACGCTGAGGCCGTGGACCCTGTAGACCCTGTAGATCCTACCGACGAGGGTTGCGACAAAGACGCGGGCGAGGCAAAGCTCGAACCCGACGATGCCCCTCCCCTGCCAATAAGCTCCGATAGCTCAGGCAACCCTGGATCGAAGCACCACTCGCAAAGGTAGTTCTCAAAAATATAACGGTCTAAACCCGAGCCCTCAAGTTCCCCACGGCACTTGACCAGAGTCCGGAAGATCCGATTCAAATCGAATGGTGCAGCTGCACTCACAATCGCGGTCAAAGCAGCTAACTCTGCGTCATCGAGACCGAGCTGAGCGCGGTCCAAAGCATTGGAACCCAACCCTTGCTGCACAAAAGCATGCCGCGCGAGCTGAGCTGTCTCCTCAACGACAGTGGCAAACTCCACTCCACTTTGGTCGAGTTTCTCGACAACAGCCAAAGCATTCGCAGCGTCACGCTTAGTCAAAGCCGCTAAAAGCTCAAGGTATGGCGACGAGGATAAGTTGACTACCAGTCCGCTGAGACTGGCCAAAGTCACTTTACCACCACCCAAAGCAATCGCCTGATCCAGAAGAGTCAAGGCATCACGCATCGAACCGTGACCTTCACGGGCGATGATCGCCACCGCCTTATCTTCGGCCTCTATCTCCTCACGCCCAAGTATTTGGCGCAGTCTCGCCGCGATTAAGGGCGTGGATAATTTCGGTAAATAAAAGGCCTGACAGCGCGACACGATAGTCTGAGGCACCTTATGCATCTCGGTAGTCGCAAAAATAAAAACTACATGAGATGGCGGTTCCTCAAGCGTCTTCAGCAAGGCATTGAACGCCGCCTGAGACAACATATGGACTTCATCGATGATATAAATCTTAAATTGGGACCGTTGGGGCTGGTAGGACACCGTTTCCTGTAATGCCCTAACATCGGCCACTCCAGTATTTGAAGCACCGTCAATCTCAAGCACGTCCTCATGATTACCGCGGGCAATAGCCAAACAGCTTTCACAAGTATTACATGGCTCAATGCCTGCCGCAGTCTGTAGTCGATTGCTGCAATTCAGCGCCTTCGCGTAAAGGCGCGCAACTGTCGTCTTTCCGACCCCTCGGACGCCGGTGAAAATGACCCCATGCGGCTCCCGCTTCATGGCGATCGCATTAGCTAGGGCCTTTGCAACCGACTCTTGGCCAACTAATTCGGCAAAACAATGCGGCCTATATTTGCGCGCTAGGGGCTGATAGGTCACTAAATGAGCCCGTCCATCAGTTAAGAGACCGAAGCCCATTGTGATAGCCAGATGACCCAAGCACCCATTAGACACCTCTACCGTTGCTCCCTTCCGGGCCTGGCGGGGTTCGTGGGCTAACGTCACCTAGGATCTGGCTATCACACTGGACTCCAGACTTGCGGAAGGGTTATACCGCAGGCTTACCCTCCTGTCCACTGGCGCATAGGTGACGCGCGAGTGGAGCATCGATGGAGCAATCGCAGCCAACACCATGACTGGCACACCCAGGGAAATTTTAGTAATATTAATAGTATGCAATTAGAAACTTTCCACACAGAACTAGCCAACTTAACGGGAGCGTTTGTAACGCTCTTGGTCATGATCGATCCGCTTACGACTGTGCCAGTCTACATGACCCTCACAGATCGATTTAGCGAGGAGCATCGCCGCGGCATTTGCCGAAAGGCCACTCTCATTGCTCTAATTGTTTTGACGGTCGTCGCTTTAGTAGGAATTAAACTTTTTACATTATTTGGCATTACTATGCCGGCCTTCCAAATCGCTGGGGGCATCCTTCTACTGATGGTCGGAATTTCGCAGGTTAATGAGGTACGTAGTAAGGTAAATCGAAGCGAACAAGCCGAAAGTTACGATCGCGACGATATCACCGTATTCCCGTTAGCAACGCCGCTACTCGCCGGCCCTGGTGCGATCTCAACAGTTATATTGCTAGCGACCAAGGCTAATGGGTGGCTTCGTATTACCGAGCTAATTATCGCAATTGCTGCCTGCATGTTGGCCGCTTATGCTACTTTGCGAGCCGCAAAGTACCTTTTTCGGCTCCTGGGAACTACAGGGCTAAATCTGTTCTCGCGGATTATGGGCCTGCTGTTGACTGCAATTGGAGTGCAGTTTGTCATTAACGGGATGCGCGATGTCCTGCCGTTGTTGGCTGTTGCCGGCGGCCTTTAATCAAAGCCTAGCTCCCCAACTACCCAAAATAACTTTAACGTCAGCTTCTGAAAGAGCTTTCTTGAAGCGTGCACCGGAACGCCCCTTGACCCTGCGCTCACATTCCGCCCAAGTCTGGTGACGCATAGCCACTCCGTCAACCATACTAAGATAGCAGTGGGCGGCCTTCTTAGTCTGCTTGGGGCGCATCTCAGGCAGTTCACCATTGTCTGGGAAGTCATGAATCGCCACCCCATACTGAAGTAGGGGACCCCGATATAAAGTCACTCGCTGATTCTTAGTGTAAGAAACGGCGATTTCGTCACAACGTTCATTTCCGGGAACCCCGCTATGTCCGCGCACGTAACGCCAGTCAACTCCGCCGTGACTGCCACGCGCCACCGTCAGCCTCACTAATTGTTCCCACAACTCCCGATTAGCGACTGGATTGCCCTCCGCAGTCTGCCAGCCGCGTTGGCGCCACCCCCAAACCCACTGGGTAATGCCTCGAATGACGTAAGTTGAATCCGTGTAAAGGATGATCGTTTCAGTAGCACTGCGTGCTGCCTCAAGACCCTGAATAGTGGCCATGAGCTCCATACGATTATTAGTAGTTTCGCCTTCGCCACCACCAAACTCTCGCACCTCACCACCAGGCCAAACCACGATTGCGGCCCAGCCACCGGGCCCGGGATTGCCCGAACAGGCGCCATCAGTGAAGATCACTATGCTTTCTAGATCTTTAGACATCTGGCACCTACCAGCCGGGAGCCAACGTCAGTTGCTGCGCAAGAAAGGAGCGATTGCTTGGCAGGTTCAAATCAACATAACTGGAAGCTTTTAGCGTTTTGTATTCGCCACCAGCCCAAACGGAGGTGAGTCCACCGCCAGACGTAGTCGCTGCTAAGGCTCCATCAATCAAAAGTGGCCCGCCCGAGTCACCTGAGCCG
Organism: uncultured Pseudomonadota bacterium; assembly: GCA_903915625.1. Classification (GTDB taxonomy): domain Bacteria; phylum Bdellovibrionota_B; class Oligoflexia; order Oligoflexales; family CAIYRB01; genus CAIYRB01. The sequence continues at coordinate 29,824 of CAIWTN010000019.1, forward strand.
CTGGCCACGTTTTGACCTTGCGGGATATCTCCATCAACTGCTGTGGGCACACCGGTAAATTCGATCATTCCATTGCTTATGCGCTGGATTTTATTCGTGCCCATACGTTTGACACCGCCGCCAGACCCAACTTGATTACCTTGTGTATCACGATCGTAATCGTTCAGTCCGAATCCGACGATGGTGAAATCCTGACCCACCTTGGGCCGTCGTCCATAGAGCTTTACCGCTGCTGGAGCAGATCCCTTTGGAAAGGTCAGAACTGCAATATCGTTTTTGTTCAGGACTGTTGGGTCGTTGACATAATCAGGGTGATAGGCAAATTTGAGCGCGCTAACCTCGGTGACCGATCCATCGGAGCGTTCATTTACAAACTTCATCGAGCTAGCATCACCGCCGCCTTCTAATACGGCAAATACACAATGGGCTGCGCTGACTACCTGCGAATCGTTCACAAACGTGCCGGTGCACATACCCGATGTTTGGCCAGCTTGGAGATTCAGCGAGACTACGGCCGGGAAGGCTGCACCAGCCTTCGCGCCATTAGTAACTTTCAAGCTATTTGCGGAGTTCGATGACGCCCCGCAAGCCACCACGTTTAATATAGTGACTGCAGCTATCGCACTAACCAAGTTAAGGCGGCAGGCGCTCATTCTGGACTCCTCTCTTCATACCTGAGGAGCCCTTTATCCCAAAACTGGCTGGCTGGCTAGTTACAACTACGATCTTTGCAGGGATTTTACCTTAAAGCCAAAGATCTTGTACTTTTCGAGCCTCACGGTCCGGCGGCTTTCGCCCCGTTATAGATATACTGAACGTTCTTTTGTGCAGTAGTCGTGACTGCGGCTTGTGCCTGAGTCGGGAAACCATAGTCATCCGTGGAAACGTTACCGATAGAAATTATATAACCAGTACCATTCAGATCTAAAGAAGCTGACAGTAACTGATAATCCTTAATTGTACTTTTAGAAGATACCAAGGTCGAAACGTACATGAACTGGTCGTTACCTAGATCGTAATGATCGGCTCGTTCCGTGTAGGTTGTCTTAACGGTACGCACTGCCACTTTTTGAGATGAGTCCTTGTTTATAGTCCAACCGCGCACCCAGCCCTTGTCTCCATTAGTTGTCACAGCGGAAGCACTGATGTTACCTGGCGTCTGCCCCATAAAGGTCGCCTGGGCCTTTTGGCCCTCAACGTCGCCCTCTTTGACTGAAACGTTGTTGAATTGCTTCTCACTGCTGATTGGAAGCTTAACCGCTGAACCGAAGAACCAGCTAACCGTACCGGCGTCGTCGACTAGTGGGGAGATGCTCAGGATCTTAGGAGTGCCCGTCCCCGCATAGGCCTGACCGACCAAATTCATAAAGCGCTTAGTGGGCGCACCCGCATCCGTGCAAAGTTGGGCGAACTGGCTTGAATGTTCATCAGATTTAACAACCTGGGTTTTAGCAGCTGCCACACACCAACCGTTCGCTGCAACTACAGAAGGATTTTCGGGATCGTCTGCCGGCTCGGCCGTTTCGGGATCTCCTTCAGTTGTCGGCGGTATCTTAGGAGCGATCGGTTTTTTGTTCGAATTCGCTGAACTGCTGGCCTGCGGCGCTGAGCTGCAGCCATAGGCCATTAGAGCAACTATTCCAGGGATCGCAGCCAAGCGTAGGCACTTCATAATTCCCCCTTAATACCGAATCTCTGAGTCTTAAGGTAGGTATCGGCAGACCTCGTCGCAAATTTAAATATTTTTAAATAAAATTATTTTTATCAATATTTTTAATATGTTGCATAATCTCTGAAAGGTCTTTATTTATACATTTTTCATCTCGAAACCATAGGTTGTCCGCCTGCCGCGGCGATCTCTTCGTCCTGGGTTTCCGAAGCACC
>CAIWTN010000020.1 GCA_903915625.1 uncultured Pseudomonadota bacterium
TTCAACAAACTCACTGTAGCAGGAAGTGCCGACTTCACAGGAAACGTCGGCATCGGATCTAACGTCCCAACTCAAGCGTTGGACGTGGCGGGTGTCATCCGGTCGAGCACTGGTGGGATTATGTTCCCGGACGGGTCTATAATGACTTCCGCTGCCACTCCCGGAACGGGCACAAGTAGCACGAGTGATTTAACCTTTGTCGCAGACAGCGGGGAGACTGGCACTGGTGTCATCACTTTTGCTGCGCGTGGCAGCGAGAGAATGCGTATCACAAATGGCGGTAGTATCGGCTTTGGCACCGCCGTGCCACTGTCCAAAGTGGATGTCGCGGGTGGTATGGCAGTTGGTAGTTACGCGGGTGCGAATGCGGCACCGTCCAACGGCTTGATTGTCAGCGGTAACGTCGGGATTGGATTAACCTCTCCAACTGACAAGCTCGACGTTGTAGGAAAGGTTGCTGCCATCAGCAGCGGTGGTTCAATTTGGGACCACGTAGCGATTTGGGCTGACAGCCTTTACGGTTACATTGATGTAGGCAACGCTAATACGCTTCGTATGCGTATCAATACAGGGACCTCGGACGGCCCCAACACTGCAACCTATAGCGACGTCATGACGTTAACAGCGAGTGGCAACGTCGGCATTGGCACTACCTCCCCGGGCTCTAAACTCCATGTGAACGGAAACGCAGCAATCGGCTATTCAACCTCAACCGCCGGCCCTACTAACGGACTCTCCGTTAGTGGCAACGTCGGCATCGGCACCATAGCACCTACCCAGATGTTGGAAGTTGCTGGCACCATTCGCTCTACAAGTGGTGGGATCATGTTCCCTGACGGTACCGTCATGACCACGGCCTCGGGCGGAACATCAAGTGGCACGACTAGTGATACCGATCTCGCTTTTGCATCCGGCACGGGCACCAGCAGTTCGGGTGTTATCACGTTAGCAACTCACAACCTTGAACGAATGAGAGTCGATTACAACGGTAACGTCGGAATTGGCGCAGCTGCGCCGGTTAATAAACTAGACGTTGCTGGCGGAGTCGCTATCGGCTCCACTTATGCAGGTGGCACCACATCGCCGACTAATGGGCTAATAGTACAGGGTAACGTTGGGATTGGGACTACAAGTCCCACGCGTTTGTTGCATATATTCGAGAGTGGAACGCTTAGCTCGGGTGGTCTCCTGGCAATAGAAGGATCCGCTACCGGTATCAACTCCAACCAGCCTTGGGGTGGCATTAATGCCTCTGTTTTGAACTCGAATCAAACCAATAATACGATGTCGGCCCTCGCTTTTGGGACCAGGGACAGCGCAGGTGCTGGTATCACTACTGGCGCGGTCTATACGGTCAATACCAGCCATACACAGAATGCCGTAAACGGCGATCTTGCTTTAGCTACGACCTCGTCAAGCATCAGCTCGGAGCGCATGCGCATCACATCGGCCGGCAACGTTGGGATTGGGACTACGAACCCAGTGACCAAGGTGCATATCAACAACAAAATTGCAGATGACGCGTCTAGATCTTATGATGGCAACGCCCTTATGGTCGTGAACCAGACTCCGACCTCCACAACCACACTAAACGACAGCAAGCCGGTACTTTATTTAGGTCGCCAGGGTACGTCTGGTCAAGCATACGGCGCTATGGCCACCTTCGGTCTATCTCGCTACGAGAACTCTGGTACTGCCTCAAGAACCAGGCTTGATTTGAGCCTGATGCACGGCTCATTCACTGATGCGACAGTTGCAACGTTCCTGAGTAATGGCAATGTTGGTATCGGCTCAGCTGCACCTGCGCAAAAACTGGATGTTGCTGGTGCAATTCGCTCAAGTTCAGGTGGCTTCGTATTCCCCGACGGCACGATCATGACGACCGCAGTGACTGCAACAACTGCCGGCGCATCAAGTACTACCGATCTTAATTTAGTCGCTGACTCCGATGCAGCCGGAATCGGCGCGATCGTCGTCGCCACCAACGGTACGGAGCGGATGCGCGTGCTTAATTCTGGTAGAGTCGGCATAGGCACGTCGATCCCTCAATCAGCACTGGATGTTTCTGGTGGAATGTCCCTAGGTAGCTATGCTGGCGTGAATGCTGCGCCCAGTAATGGCCTGATTGTCAGCGGTAATGTAGGGATTGGGACGACAGCGCCGGCACAAAAACTCGACGTCGCTGGCAATGTCAATATTGCTGCCGGCAGCAAAGTTTTCATGGGGGGGGCGGGTGTGGCGGCACCTGGTGTTGGGAGCGCTGGTGAAAAAATCCAATTATGGGGTACTGCTGGCACTGTTGGAGCAGGCGACTACGCGCTCGGAATCGAAAACAGTAATATGTGGTTTAATACTGGTGGTGGCTTCAAATGGTATGTCGGGTCTGCTGTGAAGACAGTGATGGACTCTAACGGTAACGTCGGCATCGGCACCACATCCCCCACCCAACGCCTTCAAGTCGGCACCAGCGGCGACGGCACGGTAGCATTAGCTAACGCTTGGAATACCTTCTCCGACATCCGCCTGAAACGTGACCTCACAGTCATTCCCGATGCGCTTGATAAACTGCTTGAGCTTCATGGTTACTATTACTTCTGGAAAGATGGATCAGACCAAACTCGCCAGGTTGGAGTAGTCGCTCAGGAAGTGGAAAAAATACTTCCCGAGCTAGTGCGCACCGGCAGTGACGGCATCAAAACTGTCGATTATCCGAAATTAACAGCAGTGCTGATCGAAGGCACAAAGCAGCTCAAGGCTGAAAAAGACAGCGAAATAGCAAAACTCAAGGCTCGTGCTGATGCGGCTGAGGCAGAGGCAGCGCTACTTAAACGAGCTCTTTGCGACAAGTTCCCGGACTTGGCGGTCTGCTCGCACTAAGGTGCCAAACACCCGGAGTCCCGTTCGGGTATAAAAAATCAAAATATCCACATTTTGGTCCCGTTCGGGTATAATTTATTTATTGAAGCAATTATTGTACCTGATCAGGTACGACAACCATGGAACATCCCGTTGGCAAAGAGGAAATCAGCGCAAATCGAAGCCGCCCTCGGACCGGTCGCCAAGTTTGTACGCAGTCGACGCGCTAAACTTGGCTACACCCAGGAGGAATTAGCTCTTCGGGTCGGAGTTGGGCTGCGCTTTATTCGCGAATTAGAGATCGGCAAACCTACTCTCAAAATGGACAAGGTGAATCAGGTCCTAAATTATTTTGGAGCCGAACTTGCTCCCCAGTCATTACCACGCGAGCAATAGCTCCATTCGAGGAGTGAACAGATGCGCAAAGGCCATGTGTACATTGATGGGAGCAAGGTCGGTGACATCATCGAGACGATCGATGGTGATTTTACTTTCACCTATGACCAGCAACACCTGCATAACGCTCACGCCTTAGCAGTAAGCCGCACTTTACCGCTTAGGGCGGAGCCCTACCGCAGCCCTACACTGTTTCCCTTTTTTGATGGTCTAATTCCCGAGGGATGGTTACTAGATGTCGTCAGTCGCAACTGGAAGCTGGCTGTGACTGATCGCATGGGACTGCTACTTTCCTCATGCGAGGACTGCATTGGTAATGTCAGTGTGCGGCGAGCTACTGAGGTTAGCACTTGATGAAATGTCTAAAATGTTGCCGCAATCTAGATAAAGGTGATTTTCACTCATCTTGCGCGCAAGAAATATTTGGTCAAAAGATCCCGCCCCATCTCGACACGACAGAACATGAACTAGAAAAATTCACAGAAATTCTTGTGACACGGCGCATCGCTGTAACTGGTGTACAGCGAAAACTATCGCTAGAGTTAACAGCAGCGTCACCGGACCGCTTCACCATCGTCGGAGCACTCGGCGGAAATTATATTCTTAAGCCACCTAGCCACGAATATTCCGAGCTGCCAGAGAACGAGCACTTGACGATGAGCCTAGCGCAAGTTTTTGGATTAAAAACAGCACCTCACAGCCTCATCCGCATGGCCGACGGAAAATTGGCCTACCTGACTAAAAGATTCGACAGAGTCGAGCATCGGAAAATCGCCGTCGAAGATTTGTGCCAATTATCAGAGGCCATGACCGAACAAAAATACCGAAGCTCACATGAGCGGGTTGCCAAACAGATCAAAAAATATTCGACCATACCGGGGGACGATTTACTGCGGTATTTTGAACTGACCCTGTTTTGTTTTCTTACCGGCAACGCCGACATGCATTTAAAAAACTTCGCGATGATGCAAGATCAAGATGATTTTGTACTGAGTCCGGCATATGACCTATTGTCGACTCGACTCATTCTTGCAGAATCTGTTGATCCAGAAGAGCTAGCATTAAGTCTCAACGGAAAGAAATTAAAACTATCGCGCACGGATTTCCTTCAGTTCGCGGAAAATATCGGACTCCTGCGGCGAGTCGCCGAAGCGGTGATTGGCAGGTTCGCAAACACCCAGCAACAGGCGCTAGCGCTCATCAGCGATAGTTTTCTTTCGAGTAAGCTGCAAAGAAAATATTCGACTCTGATGCAGGAGCGAATGGGACGCTTGGCTGAAAGCTGACACTGAATTTGCGCACAAACTAAAAGCCGCGTTCGCAACCACATTTGGCACGAATCGCGGCCTCGCATTAAAAACTCTCAGAACCTATTCGTTAGCGATCTAGGACTGACCCAGCCTTTGGCAGCCAGGTGTCGCCTTCCAATTTTTCCGGCGCAAAAAACACGGTTTTGGTTGGTTTAAAATTCGCGCCGTCCGCTTTGATTTTGACTTTCGTGCCCGCTTTTACGTCAGCTACTTTGGAGTCATTAACACGCGCAACAATCACGCCTGGTTGCACACTGATGACCGTTGCCTTAACTTCGCCGGCCTTAGGATAACGGTTGCCTGGATTAGCTCTGATGCCGCCCTCTGACGTTGAGCTTTCCAAAGCGATTTGCGCGTTTTGTGGCGCACGAATCTTAGTCTTCGCTACAGCGGCTAAGAATCCAGCTTCATCACCAGTATAAGTGACGGCTACCGATGTCGCCGACTGTTCCTTCACCTTAACACCCAGATTCGAGCCTAATTTAGTCTCAAGTGAATCCTTAACAGCGCCCGCACTGAGAGCAACGCCTTTGCCGATCTCCTTAGAGAGATCAAGAGTGAACTGGTATTCCCCGTCCTTTACCTTTTTCCATGAATTAGCCAACCCAGCAGTCGGGGTGGCCCCGTTCAATTCAATCAAGGTCCGCACCTCAGCGACTGCGGTGGAAGCAAATGCCGCTGTGACTAACGCCAACAATGCTTTTCTCAACCCTAGAATCTTCATCTGTCAGACTCCTCTATCTCATGGTTTATCTAGTCACCGTCGAGGTGGCTACATGGCTAAATATCTATATCTCTACAATTCACGGAAACTCTGCGTAATATACCGCCTTAAAACCGCTAGTCGTCAACTCCTGCGTCGACTCAGGAGCCTCCACCGACTTGAGATCAACAATCACCTTCTTGCCCGCCATCGCCTTGAGACCGTCCGGCACACTGACGAGGCGCATTGATCTGCCATCATCAGTTGTAATCTGAAATACTCCGTCGTGCTGAGTCAAAGTACCAACGATGGCCTCTCGCCCTGCCGGAGTCTTGAGTACAGAAAATGAGCCTACGTCAAAGCACTTGCTGCCGTTTTGCTCCCGAGTATTGCCCCAGACCTTAACGATCATGCTCTCCAGCGCAATCAGCCGCTTGGCCTTGTCACCAGGACAGAGATTAGTGCCAGAAAACTCAGTCTCTTTGGTAATCGCTACCTGCTTAGCTACAGCAGTTCCAGACAATCGAATTAGTCCTTGCACCTGGTCCGCAAGCACCTGCTCGCTGGTAGCCAAAACCATCAACGCAAGGAGGAACTTCTTAAGTCGCAACATATGCGCTCCTTTATTTAATGCGCATAATGGATGCAGCAATGTTCTCCGTCTCACCCCCGCAATCACACTGAAAGGTTAACTTCTCCGCAGGATTTGTGATGGTGTAGAGCAACGGTGCCGTCATGTAATAGCTCATCTGATTGGGCACAGCAGGAGTATTCTTGGGATTACCGTAGTCACTGTTGGGGTGCGTCGCTAGTTCAAGATAGTTATTAAAGCGCATACCGTAAGACTGAGCCGGGGTACCGGTGAGATTAGTCACTACGTTGCTAGGCTCTTGCACAGAGTATTTCTTAGCTACTGCGGCACCCAAGTCGACATGGTCCACTGCTAGGGCGCCCAAGTAATTACCCATAGTCACCCACCAGTCGCCCGTAAAGTTCGTCGCTAAATTAGCAGGACCAACTGCAGTTGCACTCTTCACGACATTCTTTACAAAAGTCAGACCGCCGCCACCGCTAGGCTCTCCGTTAGCATCGAAGGTAACGCCACCCTTTTGGCTAGAAAGATAATATAGCAGCGTGTGCGAGGCACTCCGAGCAAGCGGTGCGCTCACGCCGTCACCGTAATCATTACTCCCGACCAAGAATGGATTGGTCGCATCGGTGTAGCCTTGCAGAAAAGGCACAGCCCAAAACTTAAAGCCATCGGCAGCATAGCCAAACAGGTCTTCCATAAAGTGCGCCAGACCCTCGTCAATCGACACAGGCTCGGCATTAGACAAAGCCGTACCCGCCTGATTCAGACGGTAATAATGTAGAATTGCGTGCTGCACTTCATGTGCCATCACAGAATAAAACTGTCCTTTAAGCACAGCGGTCTGACTACTCTCACCAAACGACCCAACCTTAGTGAAGTCTGAGGCTATATAGATAACCGGATAGCCCGCAGCCACAGATGTATAGGAAATGAAGGCACCAGCAAGATTAAGAGCGGCGCTTTGGTCCCAAACATCTTCGTCGCTCACATCAACAAACGCAAAGACAGGGCGAAATTTATAGGCACCTTTAGCCGCAAAACTATCGTTATAAATTGGACCGGAATAAACTCTAAGGATCTTTGCGATCGCAGCCTTAATGGCCTCCTTATCCGAGACTGTCACCGGATTTGAAACGTAGGCAACACAGAACTTGTCCGATGGATCTGCATAGCTATCGCTAACTGGTACACTTAAAGTATTGGCACCGTCTGCCTTTGGCACGTTCAATGTGGTCGTTGGACAACCAGAGTCGACCAACCCAAAAACTTGCTCCGGCTTATTTTTATGCGGATTTTTTACTAACTGGCGGTAAAAACCTTCGACGCTGGGCCTATCGCTCCCAACTAGATTGAGTGCCTCCGGCCTCTCACCGTCGAGGTGACGCGCTAATTGCCAAAACCACTCGCCTTGATCACTGCCTTTACTTGGATCAAAGCGGTTGGCGAGAGACCTTCTATCGTGATCCATTGCCAATCGGTGCTGCCAACCGTCGTTATCGCCGCCTTCAACGTCTGTAGAATTGCGCTTAAGTTGAAGCGCCGTGCCACCAGCAGCACGCACGTTGAAGGTGAAATTATGCGGCTTCAATGACCCTGCGATCTTATTCAAGCTACCTAATACGAATGGGGCCACGATATATTGCTGCCCAACAACCGCTGAGGAGAAATCCATGGTCACTGTATCCCCGGTGGATTTCACGACGCAGCCCTGACCAGCAGCGCTATAGCTGCAATCGTTAGACTCAGTCGCGGGGACTTCGTCCTTCGATTTCTTGTCACGACCACACGCGCCGGCACCAATAATCATCGCTGCAACCACACCCGCACGCATGACGACGCTCAACATAGGCGAGCTTAACAACATAAATGGGCCCTCCAGAGGAATCAGAGCCTTATTGTCTCTCGCCCATGGACAAAAAATCCAGCGGCTTCATGCATTAAGCGAGAAAGCCTTGGAGCTCAGTGCCGTTCAGGGGAGGGGTCGATAGGAGACGACAACTTTAGTTGCCTCAGCTGCTTGACGGCTCGCGATAGACTTGACATCGACGACGACATTGAGACCAAGTAGGCTCTTCAGCCCGTCGGGCACTTCCTGAAGGACCAATCGTCGACCATCTGCGCTGTCAATAACAAAGCCAGCCCCCAATCGCGACAGCATGCCAGTGACCGCCTCTCTGCCACTGCTAGCTTTCAGCACTGTGTAGTCACTAGCATCGAGGCAGTCCTTCTCTCCGGACTTCGCAACTTGCCATTCACCGGTAACTCGCACAGTTAAATCGGTCAAATGCCGGATACGCTGCTCCGTATCAGAGACACAGATCCGTGTTCCATGTTGTTTATCACCGGTAGAAACGCCGGAAGATACTACTGAAGAAACAAAGGTCGTTGACTTCAGGGCAGAACCTTTAATCTGTACCGTACCTTCGACAGCTTCCGCCAAGGCCACGCCCTCGTATGCCAACAAGCCAAGCATCAAAAGAAGGCGAGAACTCATATACCGTTCCTCACTGACCGCCTCTGCCTGAAGCACCACGGCATTCAATGTCGCCCAGAGCGTCTGGATCGAGATTTGCTCGGCACGCAGTCATACGCAATGCAGCCCGTGCTAGACATTCGTTTTTTGCACGACCAGTAATTTTCTGATCCTCAGTTAAAGTCTGACCGGCATAGGAAGTTGCCGTACAGACTGATGGCTTGACGCTTTCCTTGCACACTGCCTGCGCCCCTGGACAATGTCCACCCGTCGCATCTGGTACACACCGCACATCCCCGAGCTTAGACGGCAAAAGCTTACGCGAGCAAGCTTCTTTATTCAGTCGTAATCGACCTACACAAACATTGCTGCCCCACACCATCAAACGCGTTGATAGCGGCTGTTCCTTCCCCTCATAAGTGCCCGCCGAACACACAACAGGCGCGAAGTTCATCGGACAAATCACGTCACTGATTGGGCACTCAATAGCAGCCACAACCTTATTGTTTGCTGGCTTATTCTCAACTTTGATCTCTGCCTTAGGCTCCACCAAAACTGGCGCTTTAACCTCATTCATAGGCTCGGACGTCGGCGCAGTCGTTGTGCAAGCTAGCAAAAGATTTAGCGATAGCAGCAGAATTTGACCAGCGCGTCGCATTAATGAGCCTCTTTCGCGGGTGCTGTGTTCACTGCCTTATTTACCTCTTTATTGACTTCTTTGGTATCAACCATTGTGGGAGTCTTAGCTACCGGAACACTTGGCGTCGGCGCCTTAGCTACCGGAACACTTGGCGTCGGAGCCTTCACTGCCGGTGCACCGGCCGCTCCAGCCTCTATTAGCTTTGCAATTGCATCAGCACTTGGTCCCACTCCCTCTGGCGCCTTAGCCAAAGGCTTAGCACCTGCATTGCTTGGCGGTGTTGTGCTGCCGATTGACGACACATCGCGAACACCGACTTTACCAATCTGGGTATAGAATGCGCCCCCAGTATCATGCAGATCTACACCAGTAACTTTTAGCGTACTCGTAATACTCGTAGGGATCGGCTGATTGTTCATATCTGTGGCAACGACGCTGAAAGTATAAGCACCATTTGACAACTTCTTACCGTCCTTACCAACATCATTCCATTCGAGTTTCGACTCACCGGATGGCAAAGGCCCGATATCCGTGGACGCAACTAGGACACCAGCGCCGTCGCGCACTTCGATCTTAGTGTTCACGGATTCCTGGTCAAGTTTAACGCGCGCATCCGTTACCATCTGACTATTCTCAATCATCAACTTCCCGTTACCAAGGGTTACGTCCTTGCCAACAAAGTTAATTAGATTGACGGCCCGACCAATAGCCTCGTCGGTCTGCATTTTCTCAAGATTTTTATTCACATTCATCATCTGCTCAAGGCCGTGGAACTGCGCCAACTGGGACGCCATCTCAGCACTATCATCTGGATTCAGCGGATCTTGATTGCGCATCTGGGTCACAAACAGCTTAAGAAACGCATCTTTATCAAGCTCGTTTTGCGGCTTGCGCGACTTATCAGGGTTTGCTTTATCGCTCATCATCTTGGCAAATTCTTCGTCACTCTTCGCGGCACGCAAGGTGTCGCCATTTTTTTGCGCGACGCGGTCACGCGCAGCATCGTCGTTCGAGTTCATCAGAACGTCGCGAAAATTGACCTTTTCCTTGCTATTGCTTTCTTTAGCCGGCGCATTCGGATCGTTGACCTTTGCATCGCTAAAGTCGCGAACAGAGGGCGATTCGAAGGGCTTAAATTTTGCTTCCAGAGCCCCATTCATATGTTCCAGCTCCTATGCTTAAACTTCATAAATTATGCGCGAACCGCGATGCGACCGCCATTAGAGGCAAATACATTCGGCATATTTACAGGCTCAAACCGCACCGAACTTTGGCGCGCAACATTACCAATGCCCTGAATACCACTTAGGGATCTTTGGTCCGCTGGTTGACGCCCATCAAAGCCACGCCCACTGTTCTGCCCGGCATTGTTGTCAAAACCGGCAAATCCATTTGGCTGCCTACCTTGAACGCCAACCTCTACGTTACCTAAGCGAACATTCTGCACCGACAGTGCATTCTTTAATTGGCCTAGCTCAGCCATCATGGCTTCACGGACTCGGTCAGAGCTGGTAATGACACGCATATCCATCTGATCTTTATTCATGTTGATCGCGACCTGCATCGACCCTAGTTCAGGCGAACCCAAATCAAGGCGTACAGTGCCACCACCTTCTCTGACCATCATCGTGGCGTGATTCATCACCTTCTGCATAATCTGAAAGCGTTGCTGCGGAGACAACCCAACTTCAGCATTTTCGCCGCGAGCAGCGAAGGTAGATGGCGCGCTATTTGTTCTGGATGGTTGTGCGACAGATCTATTTATGGGCGTCTCGTTGACCGACTTTTCTTGGCCAAATTGGGAACCACCTTGATTACTGCTACCATTATCTTGCCGAGATGAGGAGTCACCTCCACCACGGCTTGAATTTGCCGAAAGATCTGGCACCGCAAGCCGCGCATCCTGCACTTGCCCCAATGCATCGGATATTCCTGGCAATTTAGCTTTTGCGGATGACTGCAGATCGATACCATCAAGTCTATTCATCAATTTGTCGACAGCGGAAAATTGAGCACCAGCCGTAGGCGGTGCACTATTTAAAGCCGCCGAAAATGGCGAGGTCCCAATTGGCGAGTTAGGGCCGTACAATATCGAACTATCCGCCGCAGCCTTATCAGCAGAGTCAGCAGCAAGCTTTTGAACATCAAATCGCATAGTATCGACACCCTTTAATTGCTCACCCATAACAGCGAAAGCATCAAAAGTTGCCCGATTCATAGATGCTGGGCCCTGCATCAGCAAATCGTCTGTTCTGATCTGATCCGGAAACTCAGACATCCGATCGACTGGCATTAAGGTCCGCGGATCAGCATTTAACTGATCCAAGCGATCTGCATTCAACGAAGTTAGATTTGCTTGCGCAACACCAAGTCCAGCAGCAAATTGCATAGCTGCTAGTTGAGGATCGACTTCAGTGATCAAAAATTCCTGCTGATCAGGACTAGCCAGTATTTTAAACATCTGCACGCTTTCGGGGCGCACACCCTCAATTTTTATTCCACTGCTCATGTCGGCAAGCTTAGCTAGATCAACTGGCACCGCCTGTTGCTGAGCCTGCAATTGCTGCGCCGCTAGTAACGCACTAGCGTTGAGTAGATTGGCGGCAGCCAAACTAGCATTGAGTTGATCTAGGCGATCTGCATTTAAGTTATTAAGGTTTCTGTCTAAATTGCCAGCGCTGGCATCAACTACGCAATAACCGACACTTTCACCGACGAGTGGTACGCCAGATAATTTATCGTTAATGTTTCCATCACCGGCAGCGAGGCCACTGTTAGCAGCTTGGGCACCCATTCCATTTAACGCCGCAGCTCGATTTAAGTAAGGCGTCATTCCCTCGGCAAGGATATTGCCCTTTAGCAGACTAAGCTCAGCAAGAACACGCTGGGGATCGACACCGATCGCCTTGAGAAAAGACGCGGGCGTGATTTGCTCATTGAAATCTAGGCCGAGCTTGTTTGCTTCCGCTGTAAATGAAGGCGGGAGCCCAAGGTCTCTGATCATCTCGTTGATAGTTGTAGGTTGGTTCATAAATCCAATAAGGTCATCTTGAGCCAACGCATCACCGAGAAATTTACTATCGCTTGGAAGAGTAGGAATTTTTGCTTGGTCCAACTGTTCTAGGTGGCCCGAGAGGAAGGCCACAGTCGGAGTGGATTCCACACTTCCACGACTTGAATTAGCAGCCTTCCTTACCGTCTCTTTGATCTTTTTCGGTTGATCGGAAGATAAAGGCCGATCTTTTTCGGCTGGACCCTTGGCTTCTCGAGCTGGCCCACGACTCAATTCATCAGCAAAGCTGCGTCCCGCAGTATCGTCACGGCGTGCTAAAGCCTGGTTAACTGATGGCCCTTTCGTTGCTGCTCTCGCAATATCGGCAGCCGGGGTTGGCGCGACAGAGAGAGGAAGCGTCGATTTGACAATGTCATTAGCCACGATGAGTCACTCCTGAAATGAGGAGAATCCACTTGCATGAATTGCGAACGCACAATGTAGGAGGGAGACAGAAAGAATAAGATGCAGCGGCATGTCTTAAGCACGATTCGTGCCAGGGTCGATAACCAAGAAATACAGCGCCTTAGGGGAGATGGCTAGCGGCGAACCAGGCAATTATATCCACATTATAGGTGATTTATGCCTAGCCAGTTCTCTAAAGTGGTGGTCAGCTCCTCTGGCTTATCCAAACTGATTTCATGGCCTGCTCCGTCTATCTTAACCACCGTAGAGCGAGGCAGTAACTGCGCTAGATTGATGCTGTTGATGTTCGGAACAAACTGATCATCGCCACCATAAATCACTAGTGTCGGGATATCTAAATGACCCAGGCGCTTTTTCACTAAAAAACGACTAGCTGCGGCAAGCTGTTTAACCACAGTCAGCGCGCCAAAGCCGTGCTGCTGAGCTATCTCCGCATATGATTGAGCTATCTGAGCTTTCTTGGCTGCGTCACAGGTAGGGGATACCAGCACATCGACCAACGAAGCATGAAAGCGTTCATCACGAAAACGCACAATGCTCGACAGTGCCAAAACGGCCTTCGGCGAGAGCCGCAGGGTGCGTTGCCCACCGATACTGGTATTCATCACCACGATCGACTGCGTGCGCTCAGGGTACTTAAGACCAGTAGCTAGAGCCACCATCCCCCCAAGAGAAACCCCCATCAGATGCGCTTTTTCTAAATGCAAATGATCGAGGACTCGGACGATATCTTCAGCATTTGCAAATAAATCATCACGCCAACGATATCGCTGAGTAGATAGCCCCATACCACGCAGTTCGATGGCGATCACTCGAGCACTCTGTGCCAAGCGCTGCTCATAGCCTAGCCAATGCTTCACTGAACGACCTAAGCCGCGCAGCAGCACGACCGGCTCACCACTGCCGTGAACTTCGTAATAAAGCGAGCCATCACCTGACGCGATATATCCCACGGAGCTTACTCCTTGTCTTCGAGTTCCTGCACGCGTTCGCTGAGCTTTCTAATTTTACCCTGAAGCTCCTCAAGTTGTCGCTGCAGGCCCATGACTTCAGGTTGGTCTTGCCGCCTAAGGTCGGCGAGTATGTGATCGATTACCACCTTTTGCTGGAGTGGCAGAGTTGCACGAAAAGCTTCAAGATTTGGAATTTCCTCATGCGCTCGCGCGGCCTTAAGTGCCTTCGCCGCTTCCAATCGGATATTAAGCTCCGGATCACGAAGTAACTCTCGACAACGCTCGATAATCAGCGAACGGGTCGGGAGCGTCACGTAGGGGACTAATTGAGCCAAGCCTTGTACGGCTCCATCCCTAGCTCGATATGGGGTATGCCCCATCTGACTAGCTTCAATAAGAGACGGAGCTAATTTTTCCATGCGAGTGATACCTAGCGATTTTAGAGCTGCTGATTGCTCAGCACCGCTCGTACGATCACTGACCTCGGCAGCTGCTTTAAGCAGGTGCAATGGTGCAGCTTGCCGTTGAGCCCCCAAAGCAGCAAACGCTGCAGCCACAGCCTGAGGCCCAAGATCACCACGCGCTAAGCGTTGTTCAATGGCTTGTTGAAGCTGGGAATCACGATACAGTGATGCCGCGTGAAAGACCTCAGGTAGTACTAAAGCGTCGTGCTCGCTATCCACAAAGTCACGAATAGACTTAACAGAATCCGCACTATTCGTCTCAGCGAGTGCTTTGAGAATTTCCTTACGCACACCCCAAAACGGCTCGTTCAGATAGGCATCAACCACGGCCTGAATATTTGCGCGCTTACCTGATGAACTAAGCTGACGTGCGGCATGGATTCTACCAACAACATCATTGGCTTTGGTGAGTTGGCATTTTAACTTTGCTTCGCCTGGATCGAATTCAAGCTTATGCAATACCCGACAACGGGGGTCAAAACGGACCTGCTCCGGATCCGACGCCATAGGAATCTCGAAGGTATGGCGCGCTGCCGACAACTTGATCTCCCGAAGATGCGACTCGCCACCTATATTCCAGCCTAATTCGGTAGTCAGGACGAAGGCCGGTATGTCCTTTTTCTCGTCCACCTGCTTTTGAACGATCTCAAAAGTGCCAAGTTTCTTCGCATCATCATAACTGAAAGTAACTTTTATATCTGGGTAACTGGGTGTGTAAACCCATTGGTCGAATAATTGCTGAAGAGCGCGGCCAGAATGCTTCTCGAGCATCCGCTGCCAATCTTGCGTCTCCACAACCTGTTCTCTGTGCGTGACCAAATAATCGGTTACAGCACGCCAAAAAACTGCGTCACCCAATTCCCAACGCAATGTATGAAGACGGCAGGCTCCTCCTGGGTACAAATGCCGGTCATACATCTGCCATGATGACGTAAACTTGCGTGTCACCAATGGGCGAGCATAGTGGTCATCGGCCTCAGAAAAATACGCCCTCGCATTGCAAAAAAGATCGTATAGCTGCTCGTCGCTGCCTTTTTGGTCTTCTAACCAGCAAGTCTCCATGTAAGTGGCCCAAGACTCTTTGAGCCAAGCATGAGCAAAGTCACGGCAAACGACCAGATCGCCAAAATAAGCATGGGCCATTTCGTGTACATTCACCTGATCAACTAGCCACGTCCCTTCCGGGGCAGCACGTTCGGTCTGGACAAAATGATCACTCCAGCTCACTAAGGAGATGTTCTCCATCGCTCCGCCAAACTCAGGCAAAGCGAATTGATAGTATTTGGGGAACGGAAATGGCACACCGAGCTTAGCCGTAATCCACGCGAGCATGCTGCGGGTGCGACCAAACGTTCGTTCGAGATCGCGCGAGGTGAAATCTTTACAGCCATAGTAGGCGAGGGGAATGCCCTCAAACTCACCATCGTTAAAACGGACGAAATCACCCACAGCAAAACACACTAAATAGCTGGGACAGCGTTGTTCGAGGCGCCACAATGCAGTTTTAGTACCGTCGTCATTGATCTCTTCAGAGATAAGTTGGCCGTTGGCTAGGATCGTGAGGCTAGCCGCCGCGGTCAGACGGAACTCAAGCGACGTACGAACGTTGGGGAGGTCCACGCACGCTAACCAATAGCGAGCCAATTCTGTCTCGTGATCAGTTGCAGCATAAAGAGGCTTGTGTGGATCCTCGGCAGTCGGCTGCATAAAAAATAATCCACTGACCGGCCTATGCACGCGGTACCTGACTTCGACCATCCGGTGCTCGTCGACCACAAAGGGCTCTTCCCATGTGATTTTAATCTTAGCCCCATCGTAAGACCAGGTTAGCGGTAAATTTGAAATGTCCTTCACTTCGACGCTTTCGAAGGAAATGCCATCTAGTGTGAGCGTCCGAATCCCTGCCACCCTACCAACAACAGTAGTAATAACGCGCATCTCAGCACTCTGCTGGGCAAGGTCAAGCTTTGCCCAGATCTTCATGGCCATCGGCTCGATTTCAAGATTGGGAGGATAGTGCGCGATCGCCCCAGCGCCGCCAAATGCTCCCGATAGAGCCATGCCGCGCCGGCAGTGACAGCTTCCTTGATGACCCAA
Organism: uncultured Pseudomonadota bacterium; assembly: GCA_903915625.1. Classification (GTDB taxonomy): domain Bacteria; phylum Bdellovibrionota_B; class Oligoflexia; order Oligoflexales; family CAIYRB01; genus CAIYRB01. The sequence continues at coordinate 15,963 of CAIWTN010000020.1, forward strand.
CACCAGCGATCCAGCGCCCATTTTCGCCATCGACACGTCACTCCCTGAATTGATTCCGGTAGGTTATCTCTTTTTTAGCTATACAATCAGAGCGCCAAGGTGTCTATCCACAGGTATTTTTGATTCTCTAGATCATGGGATTCCAGTTGACAGAAAGCCGTCTAATGGACAAATATGTGACCCTTCGCTAGGGGTATCCAGTTTCGGAGGATGTGTTCTTATGTACGCGGTGATAGTAGCCGGTTGCCGGCAGTTTAAAGTAGAGCAAGGTCAGACTCTGACCATCGACCGGGTCCCTGGTAACCCTGGTGACAATTACAAATTCGACCAAGTCCTAATGGTTGGCGGTGAGACTGTAAAAGTCGGCGCTCCTACCGTGGCCGGCGCTTCTGTAGAAGCCACCATCAAGAGCCAAGGCAAGGGCGAAAAAATCACTGTTTTCAAATACAAGCGCCGGAAGAACTACAAGCGCACACACGGCCATCGTCAGCCGATTACTGTGCTTGAGATCAAAGCTATCCACGCTTAATTCTGGAATGTAAGAGAAGAGGGCTAGTCAATGGCACACAAGAAAGCCGGTGGTAGTACTAGAAACGGTCGCGACTCAAATCCGCAGTACCGTGGTATCAAGGTTTACGGTGGACAGAGCGTTACCGCAGGTAGCGTGATCGTTCGTCAGGTCGGCGGGACCGTTAAACAAGGTGTGAACGTCGGTCAAGGCCGCGACTTCACTTTGTTTGCTTTGGTTGACGGCACTGTCAAGTACGAGACAGTTGCAGGCAATCGCAAGCGCGTCAGCGTTCATCCGCACGCTTAAGTCAATTCTCCCTCGTTATTTGTTTTTAGCAACTGCGAGGGTTCTTGATCCTAAGTCAGGCCTAGCCAGGTTTCTTTAGTAAAGCACGGCTGGGCCTTATTTTATCAGCAGATAAACTTATAAGCAGACCGAATCTCCCCACCGTCTCAAGCTGACTTTCCTCTGGCCAGTCCTTCAACCCAAGTGCTCCAGTAGATGAAAATCATATGAAGTTTCTCGACAGTATTGAGATCAAGGTCAAAGCCGGCCGCGGTGGCGACGGTGTTGTCAGTTTCATGCGTTCCAAAGGTAAGCCCAAACTGGGTCCTGATGGTGGCGATGGTGGAACGGGCGGTAGCGTCCTTATGGTCGGCACGCATCGTTTAAACACCCTGAGCTCCCTGCGCTACCGAGCAATTTACAGCGCTGAGGACGGCGTCCGCGGTGGTAGCAAGCGCTGCCGCGGAAAATGCGGCGAGGACCTCATCCTCCCGATGCCTGTAGGCACCGTTGTCTATGACGATGCAACTGGTGAAAAAATCGGCGAACTTTTAGCCGAGGGCGAGGAACTTCTTGTAGCAATAGGTGGTCGCCATGGACTCGGCAACGTGCATTGGGTGCGCTCGACGCATCAAGCACCGGAAGAATTCCGCCCTGGCGCCCCAGGCGAAGAAAGAGACCTCAAGTTAGAGCTTAAGCTACTAGCCGATGTTGGCTTGGCGGGTTTCCCTAACGCGGGCAAATCGACCTTACTTAGCCGCGTCAGTGCTGCTCGCCCGAAAATTGCCGACTACCCATTCACGACCTTAGTGCCAAACCTGGGAGTAGTAGAACTAGCCGGTGACGACTATGTTCAACGCGCTTTCGTTATGGCAGACGTACCAGGCCTGATTGAGGGTGCTAGTGAAGGCCGCGGCTTAGGATTACAGTTCCTAAAACACCTTGAGCGGACCAGCGTCATTACTTATTTGATCGACGTCTCCAATCCAGAGCAACAGCCCGCCGAGGCGCTGCGCATACTCATGGATGAACTTGCTAATTTTAGCCCAGAACTCGCGGGTAAACGCAGCCTGGTGGTGCTAAATAAAATTGAGTTGGTTGAACCAGCTGATTTAGAGCTGCAGGCGCAGCTGCTGACTTCGGCTGGGCATGAAGTCCTAACTATTTCAGCCGTGACAGGACAAGGTCTTAATAATTTAAAACAAAGACTTTACACCCTCGTCAGCGAAGAGAAGCATAACCAAAGCTTACTCGTGGACCCTGTGCCTGTGGTGGATATGGATGAGCGGACCAACTCCCCCCACGCATGATCCAGAACTGATCGCATACGGGGGAGCTTTCGATCCTCCGCATGCTGGTCACGTGCAGATGTTGCAGCTAGCGTTAAAACGCTTTCCGCAGGCATTACTGTATGTACTACCAGCAGCACAACCCGCAGTAGCAGGAAATGGCAGCAAACAGGTATGTGAAGACTTTAGCCATCGGTTCGCTATGGCTATGGAAGTTTTCGAGGCCGAATCCCCAGACCGAGTCAAAGTGCTAGCACTAGAATTAGAACTGCCTAAACCAAACTTCACCCTCAATACCCTAAAACGACTAGCGGCAGATTATCCTAGTCGTCGTCTTGGTTTTCTAATGGGCCAAGACCAGCTCAGCTCATTTCCGCGATGGCACGAACCGATGGGCATTTTAAACTTAGCCGACTTAATCATTGTCTCACGCGGCCAGGACGAACATGCACCACCACTCGATCAAGCGGTAGAGGACATGGCTCTAAAGCTGAACTTAAAACTGGCCTGGTCGAATGGAAAAGCGCGAGCAGATATAGCAACAACTGGAACGGCGCTCCACTTACTGCCAGGGAACGTTTGCCCCGCCAGTAGCACGCAGCTTCGAAGTGACCTCGCCGCTGGCAGAACACCCCCTCAGAATTGGCTTCCTGCTGCCACATTAAACTATCTACAAAAGCACCAACTTTATCGTAAGAAAAAGGATTGATTGATGAATTCACTTGATATTGCCCGTCAAGCAGCCGCTGCTGCCCTGGATAAAAAAGCCGGACGCTTAGTGCTACAAGACCTTCGCGGCCAGTCTGACCTCTGTGATTTCCAGCTAGTCTGCTCAGGCGAGAACGATCGCCAGACTCGCGCGATCGCCGATGCCATCGAAGACCAATTGAAAAAAGCAGGTACGCGTCCAGTTGCCGTCGAAGGCAAGCAGACAGGTAATTGGATACTAGTCGACTTTGGCTCTGTATTAATTCATGTGTTCTTGGACAGTTTGCGCGATTTTTACGCCATCGAAACTCTCTTTCCGAAAGCTAAGTTCGTGCAGCTCAATAGCGCCACAGCCGCGAGCGACTCAGAACAACCCAAAGGTACTGTGTGAAAGTTCGCGTGATCAAGCTTGGACGAATCGCCTACCCCGAAATCAAGGGTCTAGGCGAGATGTTCGTCAAACGCTGTGGGCCGCTAGCTCGCCCCATTCAGGTCGAGCATCTTGAGTTAAAAGAGGATGCCAATGTGGCGAACTTGCTGGAAAAACCGGCGGGTGACCACATCCTGATTGCTCTCGACGAGGGTGGCCAGCAGTGGAGCTCGGTCGAATTCGCCAAAAAACTTCAGGCCTACGCCGACAATCCTGCCATTAAATCAATAACGTTTCTAATCGGTGCTCCTCACGGCTTAACCGATGAGCAACGACGCTTGGCAAAGACGACGTGGAGCCTATCGCAGGTAACATTAACCAGCGATATGGCTTGGCTACTACTTTGCGAGCAAATTTACCGTGCCTTCAATATCCTCAAAGGCACGGGCTATCATCACGCCTAAAACGAGCCGAACTTTAGATCGCTGGAAAACGCTCAAGTAGTTCCTTGTGCTTTGCCAGCAATTCGCGCACGCGATGCACATCGACCTTGTTTTCAGAACGACCATCCTGCTTAAGCGACGTCCCAACAATAAAGCCGGATGCATAGGGGATTAGTCCCTCTAGAGTCTCTAGAGAAACACCGCTTCCCAGCAGAACCGGAGCGCCTTTCGCAGCTTCTCTAACGGCCTTAAGTTTGTCTATATCGACAGCAGCACCAGTACCACTGCCCGAGACAATCACCGCATCGGCAAGTCCGCGTAGTAGCGTGTCTTTCACTTCATCGCCAAGAGGCCTAGCAGCAAGCGGCGCGGAGTGCTTCACATCTACATCCGCAAGAATTCGAACATTTTTAGCGCCGATCGCTACTTGCTCACGTAGCAAAACGTCAGCGATACCACCGATGAGCCCCTGGTCCGTAACGCGAGCACCGGTTAGTACGTTTACCCTTATGAAGTCAGCATCTGCAGCTAATGCTATGCCCAGAGCGCTCACTCCATCGTTGCGCAGTACATTAATCCCGAGCGGCAGAGGAAATCTCCTCCTCACCTCTACGGCGACACGGGTCATGGCCGCCACCACGGTCGCAGGCACGCGACCAGGTAGAAACGGAACGTCACCGAAATTCTCCATCATCAAAGCGTGGCAGCCGCCCGTCGCAAGGGCTTCCGCATCAGCCAACGCCTTAGCTAGCACAGTATCCAGACCAGCATTGCAGCGAGGAGCTCCTGGTAACGGAGCCAGATGTATCATGCCAATGACCGGCTTAAAGCGCAGCCACTCACTAAAAGAATTCAGCTTACCAGACATAGATGCCACCAGAGGAAAGAGAGGTTCAACAGCTCGATTCAAGGTCTTTTCAGATACTGAATCGCACACACTACTATACGAAGTGGGAGTTGGGTCTATAAGCCAAATCCTCCACGCTGGCAACGACTGGCTAGTCGACTCTCGTGACAGCCTGTGGCAACCACCGCCCGCTCAAGACCTCCGGCCCAGGCCAATATGCCCGAATGATCAAATTGAAAGGACCTTTTGGCGCCGGCAACCAGTTGTCTTCAAAAAGAAGACCAGGTGACTCATGAGACAGCAGAATATCGAGCGACCCATCCGCGTTGAAACGCACATGATCACGACTACCCAGCGCGAACCTATTTAATGGGTTGCCAGCAAATAGGTGATGGGTGTCATACATCGTCACCGACCAAAATGCCTGCACTGGTGGCGTCCCACTAGGGGGAAAATGCAGGATGTAGCTGCGCTCTCCCGTCAGCTTATTGCCCGCCGCATCGACATCGGTATAAGGATGAAACGCGTCAGCCGTCAGATTAGTGCCTAGACCAATCCGCGCGGTCATGGCTCGCTCGAGATAACGCTTCCCGTACGAGCCCAGGTTATACCGCACCAGCCAACCATTGGCATCGAGGCTGTTTCCCACTTGAGCGGCCCGGTCAATTGCAGCAAAGCCGTCTGCGAGGCCCCGCTCCACCTCCACCCAAGTCGCTGCATCCAGACGAGTGGGATCAAAATCCTGGCCAATCTCAATCCCAAGAGCCTCAAACTTACGAACCATCCCAGCATCTGACTCAGCCGGAGGATTTTCCCGAATAGCCCGCGCGAAGTACTGAAGAAACTTTAGCGCTGACATATTAGCAACCTGCTCAGCGGGCGGCATTTTAAGGTCTAGGCTAGAGTTTACAAACTCATCCGACGGCGGGCTATAGTCGGCGCCCCAGGCACTTAGAGGCATCAGCCGAAAGTCGTCCTGAATTGAATTGACCGCTGGGATATCCAAAACACCATCGCACTGGATGCGCCCAACGACCCAGACTAAATTTGTCGGCGCCCGCACCCCTATGACGCCGTACGGCAATTGACCCGCCCATGCTGGACCAATAATCGCGTATACCCCTGCCTTGGTGCCCGTGGTCCGCTTCCCCAGCGAAGCAATCACATTCGTCCAGATATCGAGCACCGGCATCAGATAATATCGGTCATGAGTATCCGGGACCGATAGAATCATCGGTTCATGACTAAGGTCCAGCCACGCAAAGGAATATAGCGTGTCCACGTTAGGGCTTAGGACATCAGTCATGGACGGGTCTGTAAATTGGCGCACATGAGCAAACTGATTAATTGGGGCCCGTTGACCATCGGGGGTGGATACCGCCGTCATCACATCCTTGGTCAAATTCATAAGGATCAAAGGATAGGCAAAGACTACAGCCTCTTCCATCAATCGCGCCGCCTCGCCCTCCCTTAACACTTGAGTCGCCGCTTTGGCCTGTACTCCCGGCCAGCTCAGCGCGACTAATAGGATGACCTTCATGCAAGTCACACTACCTAACTTGAGGGACCATCGTGTCATGACTTCACCGCTCCGCCATGGTACTTCCCGCACTTGTACCACGAAAAGCGGCGTCAGAGATATTTGCCAAAATCACGAGGGCTAAAAAA
>CAIWTN010000021.1 GCA_903915625.1 uncultured Pseudomonadota bacterium
ATTTACAAAGATCTTTGCGCTGCATTATGAAGCCCGAGACTCAAATTCTGGAAGAGTTGCGGGAGCATATATAATGCAATTGAAATCGAAATCGCTCATTCTTCTCATAGCCTTGTGCGCGCTTGATAGTGCAAACGCTCAGACTCAAGGTTCGGCGGGTGGTTCTGCGGTAACGACACACAAAGCTTGGTATGAAACCGTTAGCCTCCGCGGCTACGCGCAACTTCGCTATAATCAGCTGGGCGTTACCAATTCCAAGTTAGTCTCCGATCAAGGTGACAAATCCATCGGTGGCAATAATAGCTTTTTCCTTCGTCGAGCCAGACTCGTTGTGACCGCTCAACCTACCGATATGGTGACGGTTTATATTCAGCCGGATTTCGCCGTCACTCCAGTGAGCCCGGGTCCAGGCAATTTCCTGCAAGTGCGTGATCTTTACGCTGATGTCTTTGTGACTCAGGATAAGTCTTCGCGCTTGCGCTTTGGTCAATCGAAGGTGCCATTTGGCTTTGAAAATTTGCAGTCGAGTCAAAACCGACTGCCGCTCGATCGGGATGATGCTCTCAATTCAGCTGCCAAAGACGAGCGTGACATGGGCGTGTTTTACTACTGGGCACCGCCGGAGATTCGGGGGCGTTTCAAGATGCTAGTCGATAGCGGACTCAAGGGTAGTGGTGACTATGGTGTTTTTGCTCTTGGAGCCTATAACGGGCAAACAGCCAATCAACCTGAAGCCAATCGGACGGTTCATACGGTCTCGCGTTTGACCTACCCATTCCAAATTTTTGGTGAACAGATCCTCGAGGCGAGTATTCAAGGTTACAGCGGTAAATATGTTGTGACTAAAAAAGACGGTACTGGCGGCTTAACTGAGGCTCTTGATCAACGAGTAGCCGCTTCGTTGATCTATTATCCACAGCCCTTTGGCGTTCAAGCAGAGTACACCATCGGTAAGGGCCCAGAGTACAATATTGGGCTTAATATCGTGGAGGGCAAGGCCCTAGAGGGTGGGTACGTTCTGGTGAGTTATAAGTATGACAATGTCATTCCCTTTGTGCGCCACCAAACTTATCGCGGCGGACGCAAGCATGATGTGAATGCCATCCGGTACGAAGTGGACGAGTCTGAAGTTGGTGTTGAGTGGCAGCTCAATAAGGCTTTTGAGCTGACAGCGATGTACGTCGATTCAAAACGGACGAATCCGAAGGTGTTGACGCAACGCGAGCACGGCCGTTTGGCTAGGCTGCAGGCTCAGTGGAACTACTAAATTTGGCAATGGCACAGCTGATCATTTTCGGTATAACCTCATAAATTAGATCACGAAGTTCAATTCGAGAATGACTTTAGTGGGGGTATTATGAACACGATCGGACGTCCGTTTAGGCGCCTATTCCGCGCTGTGCTGTGTGTCTTGAGTACAGTTTTTCTGTCGTCGTCATTATTAGCTGCGACCGCAGTTGTGCTTCCCGCGAAGGGAATCGGTGTCAGCGACCGGGTTTTGCAGACCTACGAAGAGTTGATCAAAATGTCTCTCAAGCAGGCCAAGTATCGCGTAGTCAGCGATAATAAGGCTGCTGCTGATTTCACATTTAGCCCCACGATTACTGCTGTTGGTAACGGCTTTATCTTGGGTCTTGAGAAACAAGCTAAAAGCGGAGAGACATACGAAGATAACTTCAAAGTAGTTAGCGAGAACGAGTTAGATCTCGGCACCGCTCGTCTGGTGAAATCTGTACTGAAGGAAGAGGCGGCAACTAAAGCAGCCACTGTAGATGACGTAACAGCCGCAGAGGTTAAGTCTGGCACAGCTCGTCAAGAGACGGTTAAGCGCGTGCAGGTTGCCTTCGGCCCAACTTGGACCTACGGTTTCAACACACCAGCTATGCTTTATAACTTTGAATTGGCATATGTATGGGAGAGGGATCAACTAGCTCCCCGCATGTTCTCAGAATTCAACGTAGGACCTGGTATTAAGCAAGCTTTCAGTGCTAGTGCCGGTTTGGGTCTGGATTACTACCTAACAAATAGCAAACAGGCGCCATTCGTCGGTCTAGACGTTGGTTATGGATTTTTCCATCAAGCCACCACTGCTGAGCAGCGCGCACGCGTTATGTCTGGTTTCACTGTCGGAGCCAACGTTGGTTATTCCATCATGCGCACGGCTGACACTTCCATGTATGTCGCTGCTAACTACCGTCCTGTGCTAGGTGGCTTTGGCGGTAAAGGTGCGGGTATGTACGGCATTCAAATTGGTCTGTTGTACTAAAGATTGGTTCTGTTTTAGTGCAGCTGCCTGAAAACGCGTCTTCCGGTCTTATTCACTAGTCCGGGAGGCGCGTTTTTCTTATGTATTCGGTTCATGCCCTAGTTTCTGGCGGTCAGATCGACCTTGAGATCCTGATGGCTTGGCGATCTTACATCCCAGAGATGGCCTACTTTTTCCTAACTACTAACTCCTAGCTCACTCTCGTTTTAATCGACAGTTCACCTTTGACTCAAAACCTCCAGAATTGTTCAAGACGTAACTAACAGTCTCGATTTTCAGAGATTCATTGTCTTTTAAGAGAGTATTTCTAAAGGATCGGGTTTCCAAATTGTAGACGCCATTTCGAGGTACAATGCTTGATTCTGTTTTGTCGAAAATTATTTTGCTCGATGATGGATCGACAACCACTCCATAAACAACTCCCCACCCACTACCTGCTACAGAAATTGTGTTTGTAGCTACACCGTTCAAAATATATTTTTCGTGGTCAAAGACTATCGTGGGACAGTTTTGAGCGTCGAAATCATGAGATGTCGTCGACCCGTCATCGCATGATCCAAGCCATTTTCCTGTGATTGCGGGGCAGACTGCATAAGAGGTCAAACTAGAGTTGAATGCGATTATGGCAATCAGTTTATTTATGTTCATAATTAACGGCACCAGTTTGATGTGCCATCGCAGAAGCACATGTGTCCTGAACAGAGATTACCGGTGCCACCAGGACATAAACCAGAGCAGGGAGCCAGAGCGGCAGATTGAAGCTGTGAAGGAGTCATGTCGTTGGGATGAAACCATTTAAAGGCTTGGCAATTATTGCCGCGCTTAATAGTTTCTTCTGCCGTCAGATTTTCAACAATAATCTTTTTGAATTCTAAAATCCCGAGCTCAGGTGCAGGAACCAAAAATACACCGCAGCCCAGTATTTTTATGTCTCCAACCCGCAAAAGCTGGGCCGATTTTTCATTTGTTTGATTTTTTCCGCAGCACGACATTGATTGCCTTTCTGTAGAATTACTTTCAGTTTATATCAAAGTTTAGCAATCCCTGCAATAAACTGTCAATGCTCAAGAAATTGCAATTCCCAGCTCGCGCAATTGATAGCGGGTCGCGCACACACTCAAGCGATGATGCAAATGAAACGCAGCGGTTTAAGATCGACGATGATCGGTGGGTACCGAACCGAGGCCTGATTTCATAGTAAACATATTATTAATACCCCTTGCAATCTTATCAGATCCTTTATTTAGAAGAATGCGCTCTGCACATGGTTAAATCTGATACCTTGATTCCCGATTCACCCTTCAGGTCCGATTCTTGCAACTCCAGAGTGAAAGATTCTTGTAGTTGGAAATCCAACTACGGGCGTTTTAGTGCGCAAACTTATGACTTGGTGGTGTCTGGATGAGAGATCTACCTGTCATCAAGAAGCAGCGTCGGGAAGGTGGAGTCCAACCGAATCTCCAGCATTACGACGAAACCTACGCGTCATTTTCATGGCGTGATTTGGCTCAGGAATTGACGCGGGGTCATGCCGATGTAGGTGCTGATAGCAGTCTAAATATAGCGAGCATCGCCCTCGACCAAAATCTCAGTGATGGCCGAGGCGAACAAGTAGCCGTACGTTGGCTCGCAGCAGAAGGTGATATCATCCGTGACTTTACGTTTGCGCAGCTCGCTGAATTCAGTGCTCGCTTTGCCAATGTTCTCAGGGGACTCGGAGTTTGTGCTAGCGATGTGGTCTGTACTGTACTCGGTCGGATTCCCGAACTTTATACGGTCTGTTTCGGTACGCTAAAAAACCGCAGCATTTTGTGCCCTCTTTTTACTGCCTTTGGTCCTGAGCCTTTGCGTATGCGACTAGATTTAAGCCGCGCTAAGGTTTTGGTGACATCGCGAAATCTTTATGAGCGAAAGATCGCACCTATGCGATCAAGTTTGTCACATTTGTCTCACGTTATTCTCATTGATGTGTATCAGGAGCAAATTTTACTCGAGGGCACTCAAAGCTATGGGCTTTTAATGGCTCACGCGAGCCCTGTGTTCCACATTCCGCCGACGCGGCCCGAGGATCCTGCGCTCCTGCATTTCACCAGTGGTACCACGGGTACACCGAAGGGTGCGCTGCACGTTCATCAATCGGTGATGGTGCATTACGCGACTGCGAAATACGTGCTCGATCTCCGTCCCGGCGATGTCTACTGGTGTACTGCTGATCCTGGATGGGTCACAGGTACGTCGTACGGCATCATTGCACCGCTGACGGTCGGAGTCACTCTTGTCGTAGATGAAGCTGAATTTGATGCCGCGCGTTGGTACAAGATACTTCAGGATCAGAAAGTCAATGTTTGGTACACAGCGCCTACTGCTGTACGCATGCTCATGAAATCTGGAGAAGCGCTGCCACAATCTTATGATTTGTCGCACTTGCGTCATGCCGTCTCTGTGGGCGAACCGCTAAATCCTGAAGCGGTATTGTGGTCACAACGCGTGCTTGGACGGCCCATTCATGACACATGGTGGCAGACTGAGACGGGCGGCATCATGGTCGCCAACTTCCCGGTGATGGATATCAAGCCCGGCTCAATGGGGCGTCCTGTGCCAGGCGTCGAGGCTGCAATTGTTAGCGTTGTGAATGGAGTTTTGCAGCCAATAACAGAGCCCAATGTGGAGGGTGAGTTAGCTCTGCGCGTGGGATGGCCCTCGATGTTTCGCAGTTATTTAAATCAGGATGAGAGATACAAAAAATGCTTCATAGGTGGTTATTATTTAACTGGTGATTTAGCTCGGCGCGACGCAGACGGTTATTTCTGGTTCGTTGGCAGGGCCGACGATGTCATCAAGTCGGCCGGACATCTTATCGGCCCGTTCGAGGTAGAGAGTGTCTTAATAGAACATCCTGCTGTCGCTGAAGCTGCTGTCATAGGCAAACCGGATCCTTTATTGATGGAGGTGGTTAAAGCCTTTGTTGCTTTAAAATCTGGTTTTTCTCCGGATGAAGCAACGCGCAAGGATATCATCGCGTTGGCTCGCCGGCGTCTTGGTCCTGCAGTGGCTCCACGCGAAATTGAATTTGTGGCGGATTTGCCCAAAACGAAAAGCGGCAAGATTATGCGCCGACTACTTAAAGCCCGCGAGCTGGGATTGCCGGAGGGCGACACATCGACTCTTGAGCGACCAAGCGCAGTCACAGATTTGGCGCTGCAATCCGGCCAAGGCGTGGCAACTGGGGGCTCGCGATGACTGCTGCAGCCCAACCGACTGTAGCAAGTGGACGAGAAACAGCACTGTGCTTGCTGCGAGATATGCTGCTCTGTCGCCGCTTTGAGGAAAAGTGTGCCGAAGAATATAGCCTCGGTCGTATCCGCGGTTTCCTTCACCTTTATATAGGAGAGGAGGCTGTAGCAGTGGGGGCAATGCGTGCTCTAGCTGAGGGCGATGCTGTATTTGCGACCTACCGAGACCACGCCCATGCCTTGCTAAGGGGGGTTACCGCAGGTGCAATCATGGCGGAGATGTTTGGCAAGAGGGAAGGGTGTAGCCACGGCCGTGGTGGCTCCATGCACTTATTCAGCCGCGAGCATAACTTTTTTGGTGGTAATGCGATCGTGGCTGGAGCGTTACCACTTGCCGTGGGTTATGCCCTCGCGACTAAGTTGAAAAATCGTCGTGATGTCACGGCTTGCTTTTTTGGCGAAGGGGCAATTGCTGAGGGCGAATTTCATGAATCGCTGAATTTAGCGGCACTGTGGCAGCTCCCCGTCCTGTTTATCTGCGAGAATAACCTATATGCAATGGGGACAGTTTTAGATCGTAGTGAATCGCAAATCGACCTATGTGCCAAGTCGTCTAGCTACCGGATAAAATCTACGTGCGTCGATGGCATGGACGTGATGGCTGTTTTGAATGCAGCCACTGAAGCTGTGCAACATATCCGCGAGACCGGCGCACCCGTCTTTATCGAGTGCCAGACCTACCGCTTTCGTGCCCACTCCATGTTTGATCCGGAGTTGTACAGAGATCCCGAGGAGGTGAAGCGGTGGAAACTTCGTGATCCCATTCCAGCCTTTTTGTCAAAAGCCGTGGCTGCCGGCCAGCTGCTTACTACCGACCTGGATCTTCTTGAAAAGGAAGTTGCGGTGGTCGTGCAGGAGGCGGTGGCATTTGCTGAGCAAGGAACACTCGAGCCGGTGGAAGACCTTTTGCGCCATGTTTATTCAGAGCGGGAGATTCTGCAGTCTGTAGGTGGTGTCAAATGAAGGAGATTACTTACCGTGAGGCATGTCACGATGCGGTCCGCTCAGCGCTGCTTGCAGACGAACGAGTCTTTCTGATCGGTGAAGATGTGGGTAGTTACGGCGGATGTTATGCCGTCTCTCGCGGGATGTTGAGTGAATTTGGACCGCAGCGGGTTCGTGATGCACCCCTTTCTGAGTCCGCCTTCGTTGGTGCCGCAATTGGTGCCGCCATGGCTGGTATGCGGCCAATCGTGGAACTGATGACGGTTAATTTCAGTCTTCTGGCACTGGATCAAATTGTTAATAACGCTGCCACTTTACTGCATATGTCGGGCGGTCAAATCAATGTGCCATTAGTGATCCGGATGGCTACCGGTGCCGGCCGTCAGCTTGCCGCCCAGCACTCTCATAGCTGGGAAGGATGGTATGCCCATATACCAGGGCTGAAAATAGTAACACCCTCTAATGTTGATGATGCTCGTTGGATGCTCCAAGCGGCGCTTGCTGACCCCGATCCTGTACTCATCTTTGAGCATGTGAATCTCTATAACGAGAAAGGTGCATTAAACGAAAGTCTGACAGCGGTGCCGCTGACTGGTGCCGCTATTCGGCGAACTGGCAATGATCTGAGTATCATTACCTACGGAGCATGCGTAAACAAATCTCTACGGGCTGCTACAGAACTCGCAGAAAAAATTTCTTGTGAAGTGATCGACTTGCGCAGTCTTAGGCCGCTAGACGAGGCAACGATACTGGCATCTGTACGCAAAACCAGTCGGGCACTAATCGTCGACGAGGGTTGGAGGAGCGGAGGTATCGGTGCCGAAATTAGTGCCCGTCTGATGGAACAAGCATTTTACGACTTGGATGCGCCTGTGGCGCGAGTGTGCGGCGCCGAAGTGCCGATTCCCTATCCGAAGCATCTTGAAGACGCTGCTATTCCGCAAGTTGCGTCGATTAAAAAGGCGGCGGAGACATTGGTGGGTAGTCATGAGTGACTTTCTTATGCCGATGCTCGGTGCTGACATGGAGAAGGGGACCCTTGTGAAATGGTTCATCACTCCAGGTGCTCACGTAAATCGTGGCGATGTGGTCGCAGACGTCGAGACAGATAAGGGCGTCATCGCTGTCGAGATCTGGCAGTCAGGTGATATCGAGCAAATCTTGGTTGAGCCCGGGCAAGAGGTGGCGGTAGGGACTGTACTGGCTAAAATGCGTAGTGTTGCGGATAAAGAACGACCGTCGGTCCCAGGGCCCAAAATCATCGAGCAGCCAATGCCAAGCGAAGCGGAAATTCCTCAGCGTGTACATGCATCGCCGTTGGCAAAGCGAATTGCTGAAGATCTTGGTGTCGATTTAATTAAGATTAAGGGCACTGGGCCAAATGGGGCAATAACCCGAGCAGATGTTGAAGGCGCGGCAAAAAGATTAAAGGAAATACCGCAGCCAACAGTGATTGCCGAAGCAGTTGCAGCCCCCGTTACCACCGGAGTGGCGAGCTCGGATCAAATGCGGCGTGCCGTTGCGGCGGCTATGGTGAGGTCTAAACGTGACATCCCGCATTACTATTTGCAGACGGACGTGAATGTTCAAAAATTGATGTCCTGGCTCACGGAAGAAAATCGCCGGATTCCCGTGACCGAACGCATCCTAGCTATCGCGCCAATTATGAAGGCAATTGCGTTAGGTTTAAGAGAGTCACCCGAGTTTAATGGCTTTTATAAGGACGGCGCATTTCAACCTCAGTCCGATATCAACCTAGGAATGATCATCTCACTGCGTGGTGGTGGATTGGTGGCGCCGGGGATCACTGCTGTAGATGTAGCCAGCGTTCCCGAAATTATGAGCCGTTTGCGGGATCTCATAGAGCGTGGGCGGCGTGGAAAGCTGCGCAGCTCTGAGATCACTAGCCCAACCGTAACTATCAGCAGTCTAGGTGAGCAGGGCGTTGATGTGGTTTACGGCGTGATTTATCCGCCGCAAGTGGCTCTTGTCGGTTTAGGGGGAATTCGGGAGCGCCCATGGGCAGACAGCGGCATGGTAGGTGCTGCACACCAACTGACCATAACCGTATCTGCGGATCACCGCGTGAGCGATGGTCATCTGGGAAGTCGCTTACTAAACAGGATTAGCGAACTACTTCAAAATCCAGAGGCCTTATGAATGTGCCAGGCAGGGGAGGGTATGGACAAGCAGGTTGCCAAAGACATCGTGCTAAAAGCGCTTTATGAAGTTGCTCCCGATTTGGAGGGCGTCGAAGTCAAATATGATGCAGATCTCAGACGTTTTTACGATATCGACTCGGTCGATTATCTGTCGTTCATAATTAAGCTACATAAACAGACCGGGCGCGATATCCCTGAGGCTGACTATCCGAAATTGACTTCGATTGATCGAGCTGTCGCTTATCTTGCAGAAAACTAGGATGGACGGAGGTAGTTATGCGTTTATTTTCTCTGGATCTACGGCAAGAGTTGGCCATGCAAATTGCTAATCGGCTGGGTGTTGACCTCGCTCCACTTGAAATCAGATCCTTTGACGATGGTGAACACAAGATACGTCCGCTAATCAACGTAAACGGCGAGGATGTTTTTATTTTGAATTCTCTGACTAACGAGCCTAGTCGCAACTTGCATGAGAAGTTGTGTCTGCTCTTGTTTTTTGTGGGAGCTTTGCGTGATGCTATGGCTAAATCGGTGACGGTTGTGACTCCCTATTTATGCTACGCCCGGAAGGATCAGCGCACAAAGACGAGGGATCCAGTCACGCTTAAATATTTAGCCACCTTGCTGGAGGCAGCCGGGGTTAGCCAAATTGTAGCAGTCGACGTCCACAATAGGGCTGCTTTTGAATCCGCCTTCAGGATCCCGACCGCTCATATATCTGCGCGAGAGTTGCTTTGCTCTTGCCTTGCAGAGCAAGTTGGTAAGCAGCCATTATTAGTCTTGTCTCCAGATCTAGGAGGGGTCAAACGCGCGGAGAGCTTTCGTAAAATGCTGGATAAGCTCCGTCAAAGTGAGGCATCCACGCTTGGTTTCTTGGAAAAAGAGCGCAGCGAAGGAAAGTTGACGACAGGTCAAATAGTAGGTGTTGCGAAGGAGCAAACAGTTGTCATTGTCGATGACTTGATCAGCTCGGGCGAGACTGTGACTAACGCGGCCAAGGAGTGTAAAGCAGCTGGTGCCAAGAAAGTTCTAGTCGCAGCGACACATGCTGTATTCACCAGTAAATCTACGGAGCATTTGAGTTCAGATGCAATCGACGCGATTTTCATCACCAATACGGTGCAAACAGAAGACACAATTCAGCAGCGTCTAAGGCATAAAATCACTGTGCTAGATTCTTCGAGGATTTGCGCTAAGACTATTGAGGCGATTCATTCGTTGGAGACAATCGTAGAGCACTCACATCCGACCTAAGTGATCTTCCACGGTTCGCAGGTAAGCTAAGGCCTGAGATCGCCATCGTGCATGATCTCGAGGTGGACAATCGTAAATATGCCAGATCGCTAGTTTGGCGCGCAGCATGGCGCGCTTAGCCATATAAAACTGGAGTACATGCCAGGGTAGCTTGTCAGCGGTCATGTCGGTATAGATGGATTTGATGGCATGAGCAACGGCGTCACCACCGGATAGCTTTGTGCACTCAAGAAACAGAAATGCTAATTCATCAGCCGTGTCTAAGATGCGCAGGTCTTGCGAGAACTCGAGGCAATCAAAAACTACGACTGGCTCCGTGAGGCAGATGTGCTCGGGACGTAAATCGCCGTGACCCTCGAGAATTAGTCCAGAGTTAACGCGTGCCTCTAAAGCTGCTGCATCGCTATCCACAAATTTAACCAACTCAGCGGCCATGTGATCGATGCTGCCTTCTGGTAACTGCAGATTAGGGTCGAGTAGTTGTTGTTGCTCGGACTGGATTTGCGTTTTCAGTCGTTGAAGATAGGCCTCGGGAGTGATTGTTGACCGGGCGCATCGAAGGTAAAAATCGACCACAGTGGATAAGAAACGGCTGAGGTCTGACTCAGAAAGCTTTCGATCCTTAATAAGTCGATCTAGCATCAAATCGGCGGGAAGGCGCCGCATCTTGACCAGCCAATCTACGACTGGCCCGGCCCCGTTTAGCTGCAGGGTGCCTCGAGGACCCCCGGTCAAAGGCAAAACGGCTAGATAGACATGAGGGGCGAGTCTTTGGTTAAGGACCAGTTCTTGCCAGCTATTCAGTCTTCGATCGGCGCAACGAGATAAATTAATGAATGAACGCAGCAGAGGTTTTTTGAGTTTATAGACCAGATGTTCTGTAAGGAAAATCCAGGACATGTGCGTTTCGATGGTGTCTACACGCTGGCATCGATCTTGATATATCTCTGGATTGCAAAGGGCGGCAACTTTGGCATGGAGCGTTGCGCTCTCTGCGGCGGTTTCTTGTGTGTCTTGATGGACCATTGATTTTTAGCCAATCTGGTCAAGTCACCTCAGCTGTCACTACTGTTGTACTCGCTTGGCGCAAGTCGTCCAACATTTGCGTGCTAGAAATTATGCTCATCGAAGGTATTGCGGGGGAGCAACGAGCATGTTACTGAGGCGCTGGTACTAAGCTGCGGTCTGATGAGCTTCCCTGCCTCACAATTCTTGCCGTTGAGTTCTCCCTCGGTAAAGAGTAACTCCATTTATGACGCTGTATTATCAGCGCTGCCAGCAAACTCTGGAGGTTCCAACATGAACATAAAATATATTTTTGCAGTCGTGCTTTCTAGCTTAGTCACAATACTTCCCGGTATGGCGCGAGCAGATACCATAGCTGAGCGGGATGATTGTATCTTGTTCTCAGACGTCAACATGACAGGGCTTTATTGGGCGGCGCAAGTGGGCGGTAAAGATGCGTTTTCACCGCGTTTGAGCGACCTGTGGAATCAGCGGACAACAAGCGTTTACGTGCGCGATGGCTTCGTTCTGGAAGTTTATAGCGAGCCTTTTTTCGCAGGTACGGCGGCATTTTTGAGCCGCGGTGCGGAAGGGTCCTCGCTGGTTGGTGACGGGGTCAGTGTTAACTTGTCGTCCATGGTCTTTGAGAAGGTGGCTTCTTATCGCTGCCGTAGAGTGACCGGATCAGTGGATACTCCATTTGGCACGGCTCCCTGGATCGACGGTGGTGACTATTACTGGTTTTCTGGCGGCAATCATTACAATCAAAAGTCGATGAAGATGCAGACAGTCGATGGTCACGCAATTTTGAAGGTACATTCAGATGATACCTACCATATCAATGAGCAAGACTACGAAATAGACCTCACCACGGGAAACGTGAAGATTAATTTTAAATCCATGTCTGGTACGACAGGTTCTGCTGAATTTGCGCTTAAATTGGCCACCTTTCGCTCGGATTTTCACATGATGGTTGACGAGCTTGCCGATACTCTAAAGGTCTTGGCTAAGGGCTATTACTACGAGCACTCTGGTTCGGTGGCACCGCCAGTTCCGGAGGTGTTGGAGGTAGCCAGTTACTTCGAAGGTATCGTTGGTCCCCGTCCTTAATCAGACTGCGCGGACCTTCGGCCACTGTTCTGGGGATGATAGCTAACGCCTTGATATTAAAGGTGAAGTGTATCTTTTGCCGGGTTGAGGCTTGGGGCAAAGTAGGCCCAACGTCTCCCCTCTGGGACGCAGCTGCCTTCCTTCGCTTAATGGGCTGAATCGCCGAGGAATTTAAGCTGTTGCCGAGGGCATTCGGCTGCTATAACGATCACGTCGCAAACAATTCTTCCAGGGGTTCCCCTGGGTCACACATTGCAATGGGCTGGTAATGGCTGCAGAGGCAAAAACAAAATACGATCGCGATTTTCTTACCTCAGTTTATAAAGAAATGGTCTTCGGCCGGCGCTTTGAGGAACGCGTCAATCAAGCTTATCAAAAAGGCAAATTTGCCGGCTTCTGCCACTTACATATCGGGCAGGAGGCGGTGTGCGTCGGGGTGCAGCGGGCGCTCCGTCCTACGGATTACATGATTTCCGGTTATCGCTCTCACACCCAGGCGATCTCCAAGGGCATGGACCCCAAGGCGGTATTGTCTGAGTTGTTTGGCAAGGTGGATGGCTGCGTCCGTGGCAAGGGTGGCTCTATGCACATGTTTAGCAAGGAATATCGGTTCCTTGGCGGTCATGGCATAGTTGGTGGCCAAACGCCCATCGCAGCTGGAGTTGGTTTCGCCATTAAGTACGACAAGAAGGACGACATCATCGTCTGTTATTTGGGCGACGGTGCATGTAACCAAGGTCAGTTCTTTGAAGCATTGAACATGGCGGCTACCTGGAACCTCCCAGTCCTCTTTATCATTGAAAATAATCAATACGGCATGGGCACTGACTTCCGTCGCGTGACTAGCGTTGATCGCTTGTCTAAGCGGGCACTTGCTTTCGATATCGACAACTCTGAAGTCGATGGCATGGACTTTCTTAAGGTCTACGAACACGTGGGCCCCATCGTTGCGAAAATGCGCAAGAAGCCTAAGCCCTATCTGCTAGAGGTTCACACATACCGCTACCGCGGACACTCGGTGTCCGATCCAGCGGCATACAGGACCAAAGATGAAGTGGCACAATTTCAAGCGCGGGATCCAATCACCACTTTGGGCGAGTATCTGAAGAAGTCCAAAGTCGCGACTGAAGAAGATCTGAAAACCTGGGACAAAGAAATTAAAGACCAGCTCACCGAGATTGAAGCTTTTGCGGACGCATCGCCGAAGCCAGCACTGTCGGAGCTCTGGGATAACGTATTTGCTGACTAAGACGACGAGGGTTAACTACTTATGGCACTGATTCAATTTCGCGAAGCCATTGCTCAGGCGATGGCCGAAGAGATGGCCCGCGATGACCGCGTCTTCCTCATGGGTGAGGAAGTGGCTCAATATAACGGCGCTTACAAAGCGTCCAAAGGACTGCTGGATCAATTCGGCGCGAACAGAGTGTGGGACTCTCCCATCTCTGAAGCTGGCTTTGCTGGACTTGGCGTCGGCGCCGCGATGGTTGGTCTGCGTCCGATCATCGAAATGATGACTTGGAACTTTGGCATTCAAGGCTTCGACCAGATCGTCAATCATGCGGCAAAGATGTGCTACATGTCCGGCGGTCAGTTCAACGTGCCGATCGTGTTTAGGGGGCCAAACGGTGCGGCTCACATGCTTGGCTCGCAGCATTCGCAGAGTTTTGACGCGATGCTCACCAACGTCCCAGGGATGAAAGTGATTTCGCCGTCGACTCCGTACGACACAAAAGGACTGCTGAAGTCCGCTATTCGCGACAATAATCCCGTCATCTTCTTGGAAAGCGAGATGATGTATGGATTGAAGGGTGAAGTGCCCGAGGGTGAATATTTAATTCCGATTGGAGTCGGTGATATCAAGCGCGCAGGCGAGCATGTCACGATCATTGCCTGGAATAAGATGCTCCACGTAGCGATGGCTGCAGCAGAGCAACTAGCGTCGATCGGAGTCAGTGCTGAGGTGCTAGACCCACGCACCTTGCAACCGCTTGATGAGGAACTAATTTTTAGTTCTGTGCGTAAAACGCATCGTTTAGTCATCGTCGACGAAGGTTGGGATTTTGCCGCGACTAGCGCGCAGATTTCTGACCGGGTACAGAAAGAGTGTTTCGATGATCTCGATGCACCAGTCGTTAGGGTCAACTCCCTATTTGTACCGATGCCCTATGCTGAGGATCTCGAACACGCAGTACTGCCGACGGCAGAGCGCGTTGTAGAGGCAGTGAAGGAAGTCCTTTACGTCGGTTAACCGCAATTTACCTGGCAGAAGTGCAGCAGCTTGGAGGCTAACGGATCATGGCTCTAGTCATTGAGATGCCGAAGTTAAGCGATACGATGGAAGAAGGCGGAATCGCCAACTGGTTGAAGAAAGAAGGCGAAAAGATCGGCGAGGGTGAACCCCTAGTCGAGATTGAAACCGATAAGGCAACGCAAGAGTACGAATCCCCAGAAGAGGGTGTACTTCTAAAGATTTTGGTGCAGCCCGGCAAGGCGGTAGCTCTTCGTACACCGATCGCTATCATCGGGGCAGCTGGTGAGGCGTTCGATTTGGCAGCACTGACGGGTGGCGGCACTAAAACTGCTGCAACTACTCCCGCTGCTGCTTCGCCAACGACTAGTGCAGTGCCCCCAAAGCCGACCGCTAAGCCGGTTGGCGCTGTGGCTCCGACGCAAGCTGCTCCCGTCGTCGTTGGACGTGTAAAAGCGTCACCGTTAGCACGCAAAGTTGCGGCTGAGCTTGGTGTTGATGTGTCGCAGATTAGTGGTTCTGGTCCTGCTGGCCGGGTCGTACTTCGCGATATTGAGCACCGCTCAGGATCAGGCGCGGCAGCTGCTCAGTCGGCTCAAGCGCAGCCAGCTGTCGCAGGCGCGGCCTCTACGACGATTCCGGTAACTATGATGCGCAAGACTATCGCTAAGCGGTTACTTGCGGCGAAGAATGATGCTCCACATTTCTATCTAACGATTTCTGCAGACGTCACTAAACTCGAAGCATGGCGTCAGCAACTCAACGGTGCAGCAGCAAAAGCGGCAAAGGTTGGCGTTGCGGCGACGAAGGTGAGTTTGAACGACGTCGTGATTCTCGCCGCGTCGCGTGCACTTAAAGTGCATCCGGAAGTTAACTCCTCGTGGCAAGGTGACACTATTCTGCAGCATGCCGAAGCGCATGTGGCAATCGCAGTGGCTCTGCCAGAGGGACTCGTGACTCCGGTCATTCGTCGTGCGGATGCCTTGGGTCTGCGTGATATCGCTGCATCTGTTCGCGATCTCGCAGGTAAGGCTAAAGACGGTAAGCTCAGCAATGATGCATACGCCGGTGGTACCTTCACGATCTCGAATCTCGGTATGTTTGGCATCGAGGAATTCACGGCGATTATCAACCCTCCGCAGGCGGCAATTCTTGCCGTGGGCGCAGCCTTGCCAACGCCCTGGGTCGATGAGCATGGGGCTCTGGTAGTCCAGCAGCGCATGAAGATGACGCTCTCCTGTGACCACCGAGTGGTCGATGGCGCAACTGGTGCTAAATTCCTCCAAACATTGGTTTCTTATCTAGAAGAACCCATGCAGATGTTGGTTTAATCAGTGTGTGACTGGCGACTCCAGATCTTGGCTCTGATAATGGTTGTGAGTGGATGTCGCGGCAAGGTCTCGTCACATATGGACGAGACGCCGCGCCTCCCGCCGAACCAAGTAGAGGCGCCCGCGTTGATCGAGCTTGCTGGTCCACCAGCGCCAGTAAGGGAGCCGGCGGCTGTGCAGCCGGAGCCCATATCTGGATTCAATTTCAAAGGTCCTGCGACCTGCTTGCCGTTAGCAGCCGACCGTCGCTGCCTTCGCCGCCCGGATCCTCTCGCAACTGCCTGTCTAGCCGTCCAAGGCCAATTGCTATATTGCGAAGACTGCAGTCCTCTTTGTAGTCGCTTGGTAAATCACTAGGTTCATTCGGATTTTTGTTTAGTCCGTAGCCTCGTCGTCCCCGCCTAGAAGTGCTAAAATTATCCAATACCAATCATTATCCTTTACCAATCCATCTAACGAGCGCTAGTCGAGGGGACCAGAGTTGTGACTTCTGAGGTGCCGCTGCGTCTGCCAACAGGTAAGCGTGTCGCTATTGGCGGCTTGCTGGCTATGGCGATTTTGCTGGCAGGTCTTATACTGCGCGAGTTTTACACCAGTCAGATTCAGTCGCTGTATTTCGCCAGCGTGGCTGAGAAGCTTAAATTTGCGGTAGAGCGTGGACCCAGCGACAAAGTTGTCTTCCCCGACAACGGGCCTTTTGACCAGCGTCTTGGTTACTCGCTGATCCCGTCAATTACGGAGCGCGTTACAAAACGAGGCTACGAGGTCAAAGCGCAGTCGCGGTTGTCGCCAGAGCATCTGAGCTTGGTCAAAAAAGGTCTGATTTATCCAATCTACAAGGAAAAATCTCAGGCCGGCTTGAATATCTTGGATACTAAGGCGCAGCCTTTATTTTCCGCTCAATATCCGCAGCTTATTTATCGTGACTTTGACGAGATTCCGCCCGCGATCGTAGGCACTCTGTTGATGATCGAGAATCGTGAACTACTGGCAGCTAAATACCCGTATAAGAACCCGACTCTAGATTGGAGCCGGCTTTTCGTCGCTATATTTGACAACATCGTTAACCGCTTTGTCGCCAGTCACGAGAGTCCAGGCGGTAGTACGTTGGCGACGCAGTTGGAGAAGTATCGGCACTCGCCTGAGGGGCGCACGGTTTCGGCCAAACAGAAGTTAGTTCAGATGATTTCTGCGAGTTTTCGTGCTTATCAGGACGGTCGCAACACGACGGAAGCGCGGCGAAGGATTATCACCGACTATATCAATTCCGTGCCGCTCGGAGCCATTCCAGGTGCTGGTGAAATTCGCGGCATTGGTCATGCACTAGCCGCGTGGCACGGGGCTAGCTTTAGTGAAGTAAACGAGCTACTTCGAGACGTAAAAGCGAAAGAATCTAATCCTGAGAGGCTGAAGGCAAAGGCTCTCGCTTACAAACAGGTGCTTAGCCTTTTCTTAGCGCAGCGGCGCCCAGCTTATTATTTGGTGCAGGATCATGATGCCTTAAAAGTTCTGGTCGATAAGCATATCGACGTAATGATTAAGGGCAAAGTTATCCCTAAGCGTTTGCGGCGCCTTGTCACGAAGGCGGAACTGACATTTCGTAACAACAACGTCATTTTTCAACCTGAGCGCCTAAATTTCGTCGAGAGAAAAGCAGCCAATGCGGTGCGTGTACATTTGATGAATTATTTTGGCTTCGATCGACTCTATACGCTCGATCGGCTTGATTTACGCGTCAATTCGACCATCGATTATGACACGCAAAAAGCGGTGCAGGAATTGTTGGTTAAACTCAAAAACAAAGACGTCGCACAGGCTAATGGATTGGTCGATACGCGCCTGCTGGCTCAAGGTGATCCAGCAGACGTGATTTATAGCTTTACGCTGAGAGAGTGGCGCCAAAACGCCAACCTATTGCGTGTGCAGACAGACAACGTGGATGGGCCTTTCAACGTCAGTGAGGGCGGTAAACTGGAGCTCGGCTCGACGGCCAAACTGCGCACTTTAGTTACCTATCTCGAGATCATTGAGGAGTTATGGGTCCGCTACCGGCGCTTGAGTGTGTCGGAGCTACGGCAGCAGGAATCAAAGATTGGTCGTTCAGATCATCTAAGTGCATGGGCTGTCGAATGGCTTCAGCATGGTCACGCAGACGGTAAAGCAACGCTTAGTGAGATGTTAGAGGCCGCGCTGAATCGCACCTATTCGGCAAATCCTGGCGAACGCTTTTTGACCGGCGGCGGGATTCACCGTTTCAATAATTTTGATAAATCTGACAACTCCCGCACTGTGACTGTGCATGAAGCTGTGCGCAGATCGATCAATCTTCCTTTTGTGCGCATCATGCGCGATGTGGTGTCTTACTTTATGGGGCAAATCCCGAATGGGAACGCCATGTTGACGGACATAAATAATCCCGAGCGTCAGCAGTATCTAATGCGCTTTGCTAATAAAGAAGGCCGTGAGTTTTTAGGCCGTTTCTTTTTGCGTTACCGAGGTCTTAGCTCGGACGATATGTTGCTGACTCTGTTAAAACAGGGGCGAAAGACTCCCAAGCGTTTGGCCGTGATACATTCGATGCTCTATCCAGACGCGCAAATTCAACATCTGCGAGCATTCATAGATCGGAATCTACCTGGTACGGGTCTCAAGGATCGTCAGCTTAAGAAGCTTTATGCTGATATGCGAGATCCAAAATTGACTCTGCAAGATAGAGGCTATATCTCTGGACTTCATCCTCTAGAACTTTGGTTGGTAGCATATCTTTTTAGAGCTCCCAAAGTTAGCTTCACCCAGATTGTGCAGGCTAGTACGGGTGCTCGTCAGGACGCTTATAAATGGCTCTTTAATGTTAAGGGTAAAAATCGCCAGGACAGCCGCATCAGAATTATGCTGGAGGAAGAGGCCTTCCATCAGATTCGGGAGCATTGGGCTAAAGTTGGATATCCTTTCGCGACGTTGGTGCCTACCTACGCAACGGCGCTGGGCAGCTCCGGTGATAAACCGACAGCGCTCGCAGATCTAATGGGGATCGTATTAAGCGGTGGCGTGCAGTATGCAAACACGCGAGTGACAGGCATGGACTTTGGGGTGGGGACGCCTTTTGAAACGCAATTTCGCGCCAAGCCCAGCTTCGGGACGCGCGTGCTTTCCACTGACATAGCGAACGCCGTGCGCGATGCTATCCGGCAAGTTGTCGATAGCGGGACGGCTGTGCGCGTGAAAGGTTCCTTTCTCGGGCCTGACCATAAGCCATTACAAGTCGGTGGCAAGACTGGTACTGGTGATAACCGCTATTCTGTGTTTGCTCCAGGTGGGCGCATTATCGAATCGCGCGCCGTCAGTCGAACGGCTACTTTTGTCTTTTATATCGGTGAACGTTTTTACGGAACCATCACGGCGTATGTACCCGATGCTGCAGCGTCTAAATTCAGTTTTACCAGTGCACTGCCGGTGCAAATACTTAAAGTGTTAGCGCCGAAATTAATGCCGCTGATCAATTCGACTCTGACTCCAGAGCCATAATAGCTCGCGCGGTAGAGGTCGCGACTCGCGGTCACGATTTAGCCCGCATCTTTTCAACCTCAGTAATACTGAGGCCGCATACTTTAGCGATCTCTTCGTTTGGTAACTTTGCAGTTAAAGGGTTAGTCAGTAACGCGACTAGGACCTCTAACCTACCTTCGGCTTTACCCTTAGCCTCTCCCTCGGCTTTGCCCTCGGCTTTACCCTCGGCTCGACCTCGGACTAGGGCATCCTCCAGATCGCTCTCATAATCGCGACGTCCCCGCTCGCGTATGCGGGCAATCTCGCGTTTCTCTTCGTCAGCGGAGATTTCTTCGAGTTTCTTTTTGGCTTTTTTGAGTGCGGGCATGGTGGCAATGACCTCATCCAAACCGGGTTGGTTTGGATTGTACAAAAACTTGCACCAGTTGAGCAAAGGCAAGTCTTCCGGTGGTCGCAGGTCCTGTCCTAATTTACTAATTAACTTAGGGATCTCGATAAAGTGCATGGTGACATAGGGTGGAATCCGAGTGAGATTCGCCCGTTCTTTCATACTGAATATATAGTGAGCGTGGTCAGGTGGAGCGTCGGGAAAGCCTATGGCATTAAGTAGAAAAATGATCGAGACCGGTTTTAGCGTCTGATATTTCTGGCCGCGGCTAAGCTGTGAGGTCATTAATTTGCCGCCGTAAAAATAGGCTCGGTCCGGGATATACGATCGCCAGGCCATCTGCATTTCGAGGTCGATGCGTCTGCCGTCATCCAGCTCAAGCAAAATATCGAGGATAGTATCTTTGTCCCGTAAGTGCTTCTTGGGCATGTGAGGGTTTTTGACCGTAGTTAAGGTAATCGGGGACTCGGGCCTCAGTATGGCCGACAGCAAGCTGATTCGCGCCTCAGCAGCATCATCGTCAACAAGCATGAGTTTAAAGACTGCGTCGTTCTTTGGGTCGAGTAGCTCCACCTTATACCTCCTGGCGTATGCAAACGCAGGATGAGATGGTGGCGAGTAAAAAGCCAAAGACATCGTTGGACATGAGCGTCAGAGGTAGCAAATCAAGAAAGAGCGCGATGAGATGTGTGAATACGGGGTCAGTCGGACGTCACCGAATTCTATTGAATTCCGGTGAATTCCAGTGGTTTTGGTGGGTTAGCGCAAGTGCCCGACCCCACTAACCACTAACTCCTCTTTGTGGTCCCGCTTCTAATCCTTTTTGCAGACCAGAAATTGGATGTAAGGAGCATTGGTGCCTGCGACCGATCCAGCGTTGTTAATTGATATTCCTGTAGTGGCGGCGTAAGTGCCTTGATTGTAGGGGTACTCACCGCTACCACCATAATCCCCCCACCAGTTGCCGCCATCGTGTGCCATATACCATGGAGTACCATGAGAATGGCCCGGATCATTTATCGAATGGCTGTGCTGGCCGACAGCCCTGTTCTCCATGTTGGATAGAGCTGTGCCTGAAGTACTGCCGCTGCCACGGGTTCCCCCGATCGGCATACCGACTATATACCTCCCCCTAACATCGGTTCTTTCTGACCAACCGGTTGGGCATGATGCTAAGTCAAAGTAGGCGATAGTACCGGTCGGGGTAGTGTCTCCACCTTTTAGTTCAGTCCAAGAAGAACCGTTGTAGACTTGAATTGAATTTGTAGTCGTATCCCATACCATCAATCCAGCAGGAGGTGAAGAAATAGCCGTCCTTTGGGCAGATGTAATCCGCGGTGGCAAAAAACCAGATGTTGTTGATGACACTTCTAACTTTGCCGCAGGCGATGTCGTACCAATCCCGACGTTGCCTTGATGCTGAAGGGTGAGCCCAGGGGTCAGTGTAGAAGAGGACGCGGGAGTGTACAGCAATTGAACCCCGCCGCCGTAACTTCCATCCGAATAAGTGTGCCATCCTCTGATTCCACCAGAGGCTACC
>CAIWTN010000022.1 GCA_903915625.1 uncultured Pseudomonadota bacterium
ATTGGAAACCCATTACGCGCCAATTCAACTGCTGGTTGAATAACTTTGCGCCAACCACTTTGACCCTTTAGTTTTCCATGTGTGGTTTGGGCTTTGTAGAGTCCAGCAACAAAACCCGGCGTACCTACAGCAAGAATTCCATTTCGATTTAGATCTGGAATCTCTTCCCCTTGGCGGTTAAGGAACATATCTTGTGTGGCAGCTGCCGGAGCTGTTTCTCTGAAATCGAGAAATATATCTCGCGAATCTGCAAGGTGGATCAACATGAAACCACCGCCTGCGATACTGACAGAATGAGGTCTTTCGACTGCTAGGCAAAATGCCGTAGCAACGGCCGCATCAATGAGGTTGCCTCCGCCATCTAGAATCTTTTCCCCACATTTGGATGAGAAAGTGCCGCCGGACGCGATTGCGACTTTCATTCCTTGGGCAGTGCAACACTCTCTAGTGCGTTTCCACTTTTGGTAGTCTAAGTGTTTGTCAGTGAAACTCGGACCCACCGTCCTTGGCGGGTCCTTAGTTGGTCCATTCGTGATACATCCAAGAAATTGAAATAAAATCAGTGAGCTGAAGATACGACTAGATCGTGAGGCCATCATAAATACTCCTGCGCATCGTCGCTTTGGCTTCTTGATCTCACGAGTCCTAAATCTTTGGCCCTACGAAAAAAGGTTGCACGCGACACACCAAGAATTTTGGCTGCCTCAACCCGATTTCCTCGAGCCTTGATAATAGCTTTCTCAAATCGCTCGCGCTCATTCAGGATGATCGAGGCACCATAGCTACCGACTAACGCGCGAGTCGCCGCGGTCGTGAATACGGCATTGGCCTCGGGCAGCGCATGATAGATGTCTTTTTCTCGAATAACCAAGGCTTCACTTTTGCTCACTAAGCTTTCAACAACCGCTCTGAGCTGGCGTACATTTCCGGGCCATGAATATGATTGAAGTAGCCGCATCGCTTCGGGGGTCACTGAGGGCCTTTTTCCCTTAGACATGCCCGCGATGAAGTAGTGAATTAGCTCCGGCACATCTTCCACCCGCTCGCGAAGAGGCGGGATTCGAATCACATCTTTAGCTATTCGGTAGTAAAGATCCTCTCTAAATCGCCCAACCTTCACCGCCTCATCAAGATTGACATGCGTGGCGGCAATGCACCGGAAATTAACATCTTTCTCTTTGTGGGTTCCTACAGGTTGAACCTTGCGCTCTTGGAGCACGCGCAGGAGCTTTGCCTGTTGAGCAATTGGCAGTTCCCCGATTTCATCTAGAAACACGAATCCACCGCCAGCAGCCTCGAAAGCTCCAACCCGCTCCCTTTCGGCTCCAGTAAACGCGCCTTTTACGTGGCCGAAAAACTCGGATTCGGCAAGCCCCTCACTGACGGCGCCGCAATGAATGACGACAAACCTGCGCGCGGGATCGGCTTCGTAGGCGATACACTGCGCAACTAGCTCCTTACCGGTCCCTGTTTCACCTTGTAGTAAAATATCTCTTGTACCGGCCCTGATAACACGAGCGATGTCAGCGCGAAGCTTTTGCATTTGTGGGGAGTTGCCGATCAGAGGCGTTTTGCTTTTCTGAGCTAAGTGCTCGGAGGCGCGCCGACGATTTTCCCGCTCATCCAATGCTCTGCTTACGGCGTCGCGAATCTCATCCAAGCTTGACATCTTCGGCACAAATTGCGCAACGCCGGAATTGAAAATTTCGATCAAACGGCGGTGATCGGTTTCACCGCTAATAACGATAACGTCAGTTTCGCGGTCAATAGAATGAATCTTGCGGAAGATATCTAGGCCACTTCGGGAATCGGCTTCGAAATTGAGATCGAGCAATACTATGTCATAGAAGTGAGCTTCAACGGCCTGAAGCCCTTGATCGATCGTTTCGTAGCAATCGACATCGAAACCATCACCTAATATGATCGGTACTTGCTCAAGCCAACTTGAATCATCATCAATGGCAAGAATTCGCGGACGCCTTTGTGTCATGCTTGCCTCCCATCAACCGGCGAAACTTTTGGTAGATAAAAAGAAAAATTGGCGCCACCTAGGTCTTCTGACCTCGTGACCCTGATATATCCCCCATGGCCACGTACAATTTTTTCTGTGACGTAGAGCCCCAGACCAGCGCCATGGGCTTTTTTTGATCTCGTCGGTTTGAAAAGATTCGTGCTTTCACAATCAATACCTGAGCCGGTGTCCTCGACACTAGTTTTAAAAAGACCATTGTCTTCATTGGTTACACTGATATGCACCTGCCTTTTTGAACTGGAATCGCCGGATGGAAGCGCTTCTATCCCATTTTTGATCAAGTTACTGAGTGCTCGCTCCAATTGCACTGGATCATGAGCCACGGTGATTTCTCCGTCGGGAAGAAATACAGAGATCTTTACGGAATTTGCTTTAGCATGATCGAGATTGGCTTCGATGGCTCCACAAATGGTGGGAGCCAAGTCGGCATTTATTGCGCGAATTGGTATTTCGCGACTGCCGTCTAAAGTTAGCTCAATGATCCGCTTAATTTTTGGCAGGTTCATCGAGCATGAGCGAAAGAGCGATTCCAGTCGCACGACCCGTTTTTCTGGGTCGGCTTGCTGTTCACGGACTAGTTCCGTGGCTATGAGCAAAGAGTGGAGAAAAGTCTTGATGTCATGAACGACTCCTTTCGCCAGCATTGCGAAAACAGATTGTTCGCGTGCTTCAAATGATTCAGCCAGATTTCTTGCGATTGCCTTGATTTCAAGCGGCCAATGATCAGGGATTGAGGCTTGCCGTTCAGCTGCGGGCACAAGCGAATTGATGGGATCGATGACAAATTGTCTGAGGAACAGACGTTGCAGGATGAGTCCAGTTACCAGTGTTAGAAAAACTGGCAACGCACTCCAAAGAAGCAGATAGAGATTTAATGATGACCAGAATGATCTCATCGGATGAGTTATTACAACATAAGATACTGTGTCTATATGCGGCGTTTTTCTAAAAAAAAGCATGTCTTCACCGCTCCGGTGAGAGCATGTCTCCGGTGCTGGCGATCCGCACACGGAAGAGTCATTTTCGATATGGATATTTTTTATCGCGAGTTCCTGATTTAACAACTCAATCACAGGAACTAAGGAACCGTGCTCACCCAACAAGATCTCGGCCGATATTCGACGGGCAGCGACTTGAGATTTCCGTTCGAGGTCAGCGACAATGCGAGCATTGTTGTTTTGATAGTCGAGCCAGCCTAAAAGAATGAAAACCATCAGACTCGCGATAATAGCGAGAAGACCAGGCCCGATCCAGGAAAGTAGGACATAATCTCGGATCTCCCAATTCTTGTCGCGAAAAACAATCACCGACCGACTCCACTTGATTTTAGGAAAACAATGTTGCGTCTTTCGAGATTGTAAATGCTGGTGCCCCACGGCGGAGAGAACAGTCTTGGTCCGTGTTTTTGAAATGCTTTAACAAACTCTGCGTTTGTTTTCGGTTTGGTTTTACACAGGAGTTCTGCTGTCTGATTGAAAATGCTGAGTATCCCTAATGCGGAACTGCTCTCCAGGTTCGAAAATTGTGGTGATATCATAAGATTCTTGCCGAGCTTGAAGGTGCTGAGACCTGCCCTCATGGGCGGAAATCCTCGTACCGTGAACCCTTCCGCGTCGCCAACTTCTAGGCCATTTTGAACGAATCCGAATTGTGGATCGCCCCAACCGTCACCGCCCACAAAAAAAGCATTGGGGAGCATCGAGTGGATGGCGGAAATGAGATGGGTTGTGACGATTGAGTAGTTAGGAAGGAGGATGAAGGCTGGATGACTTCTTTTTAGCTCCTCGCTAAGCTTGGTCACATCAGGTTGATCGCCGACGACGGACAAGGATGCGGCTTTTTTTAATCCTATAGCCGAGGCAATTTTATCGAAATGTTTTTCAAAGTTTTTGCAAGCCAGGCAGTCTGAGCTAACGACGGCAACATAGGTTTTGCTTTGATCTTTTGGGATTCGTCCGGCCGCTTCTTCCGCCGCGGCTTTTGCCATTTCGGAATTGGCTGGCGACAGCGTCAAATGTATATTACCGAGTTCCCCAATTTCATCAGACGACGCCATCAAACTGATGGATGGGATTTCAGGCGCCCCCTTCGCCAATATCAAATAATGATTACTGCGCCTCGGTCCGATGAGTAGCCAAGCTCCCTCTTTGGTAGCGCGTTCAGCTTGTTCTTTTGCCTGAATTGGATCGCTAGCGCCGTAAAAGTAGGTTGTGGATGTGAGTTCAAAGCCACAATTTTTGAGCTGGGACGACGTGAATTCCTTACCTTTGCTTATCGCCAACTCATACTCTTGCTGAAACCTTTGGGAAGAGGTTGTGTCCTTCGGGTCGAGTGCCTCGATAAAAAAAAGCTTAACTTGCGTTGGTGTTGCTTCGGGTTTAGTAGCGGCGTGGGCGCTACCTAAGCAAACAAATGACAACGCCATCGCTCCGATATTTCGAAGTTGTTTCATCCGAGCTTCCTCCAAACGATCGTCGCTGTCCCATAGGACTCCTGCGGAGTTGTGATGGTCAGGAAATTGTTATCGAGCGAAGCGAAGCGGATCATTTCCTTACCGACTCGGGATGGACTCGAAGCCAGAGTCACTTGATGGCGAACGACGTTGCCTTCCAGGGAGTAGGTTCCGGCATAGAATAGGATTGAGTCCAAAAGATCTTTTTCGGTTCGCCCGGTGCTTATGATTTCTTTATTAATTGCTACGCTGACATGACCGGTCTCCGAGTACATCAAAAGACCGCGAGTGTTGGTGCCCCATGGACGCTTTTCTTTTTCGGGGCTTTCGACTTCGAACGACATAAGCTCCCAAGATCCGGTTAGATGCAGCTTCATTTTGTTGCTCCGAGTAAACGTCTCGCCGGAGTGCTTACATTTGAGATTGTGGAATTGTCAAGTGCACGGAATCATTTGATATTAGCTTGTATGTTTGAGACTTGAGTCTCACGGGGTCAGGCACTAGCGCCAACCCCTCAAAATCACCAGAACACTACAAAACACGGCCATAAAAGATCATGAGCTTTCAGCAGCTTAGCTTGAGTGCCTGACCCCGTGGCTAAAAAAGACGGTTATAATATCCATAGATGGATAAAAATGACGTCTTTGGAGTCGGGGCTAGCTATGTATCGACAACTCGGAGATTTTTTGGGAAACCGCAGCGCGCGCTCCAGGCGAACTCCGTTAATAGTCCGAGGCGCGCGCCAAACGGGCAAAAGTCATAGTATTCGCCAATACGTAATGAGCTCTTTCACTCACCTCGCTGAAGTGAATCTTGAATTGTCACCATCCATGAAGACGTGCTTTTCGTCACTCGACGCCAGTACTATTAGCCGTGAGCTTGAGTCCTTGCTCAAGACGCGACTGATCGACGGCCAGTCACTACTATTCATCGATGAGATTCAGGAATCTTCGGATGCTATTTTGGCACTGCGTGCGTTCAAAGAGCAGCGGCCTGGTCTCGACGTGGTTGCGGCGGGCTCTTTACTAGAATTTGCGTTAGACGATGACACAGTAAGATCGTTCCCAGTTGGACGAGTAGGGTTCGCCTGGATGCGCCCGATGTCATTTCGCGAATTTCTTCTCGCTATGTCCGAGGATGGGTTGGTCGAATGCATAACCAAAGCCACGCCAGACAACCCGTTAGCTGAAGCGCAGCATCATCGTCTTCTCGAGCTAGTGCGCGAGTATTTTGTCATTGGCGGCTTGCCCGAGGTGGTTGACACCTTTCGCGAGAGTAAAAGCTACCTGGAAGCCAAAATTGTGCAGTCGCGACTGTCGCTCGGTTACGTCGCTGATTTTGTAAAGTACGGCAAGCGCTATGACTATAGGAAATTACAAACGCTATTAAGCGCTGTTCCGCGACTGGTTGGAAGGCAGTTTAAATATTCACACGTTGATTCTGATGCGCGAGCTCGAGATCTAAAACAGCCACTATTCGATTTCGAAAAATCCGGTTTAGTACGTATGATTCGCGCCACACACGCCAACGGTGCACCGCTAGCTGCTGTTGAAAAAGAAGGTGTTTTTAAAGTTCAGCTTCTCGATATTGGGCTAATGCTTAATATGCTAGGACTAGACCTTGGCTCTAAGTCACTTGTTGATGCTCTGTTCGTTAACGAAGGCGCACTTGCCGAGCAATTTGTTGGACAAGAGCTATTAGCAAATATGCCGCCCGATACGAGTCCAAGCCTCCACTACTGGCATCGTGATGCTAAGGGATCTGAGGCTGAGGTGGATTTCCTTATAACCCACCAAGATAAAATCTATCCCGTTGAGGTTAAGGCTGGGAGTACCGGTAGCCTGCGGTCGGCCCGGTTGTTCATGAAAGAAAAAGATGCTGATTTTATCATCCGCATCTCACACCATCCATTATCTTTTCACGACGGTGTACTTTCGGTGCCGTTTTACATGTGTAGTGAAATTACGCGCCTCCTGAGGGCCTGAGGGGGTCAGGCACTGGCGCCAACCTATTTCAATCATTAGATGTCATCGTGTGATCACGAGCCACAAATGATGCGCTTTCAGCAGCTTAGCTTGAGTGCCTGGCCCCATGCCCGACTAGAATAGCTGCGCAGACCAAAGTCGACTTAAAAACTCCTGATAAGGCAGAATCAAAATGCCATCTTCAGTGACACTTGGGGCCGACGCCAGACAGACAATACAGGCGGTTTTTACTTCACTGTGATCGGCCTTAAGTTCGCGCAGTCCGCGAAGATGGTCGCTATGGATGACGGCCGTGGCTTTGGCTTCGACAGCCAACAGCATATCACCCACGATGAAATCAACTTCCCGACCGCTTGCCAGCTGCCAATAGGTCAAATCGTACCATCGCCCATTGTAACGGTTGTAGGTATGAAGTTCATGAAACACCCAGTTCTCAAATGCCCTGCCGAAATTCATCTGCTTCGGTTCAAGGTTTGTACGTTTAGCGAGATGGTTCACGACGCCCACGTCATCAAAATAGAATTTAGGAGCAAGCCTTATTCGCCGCTTAGGGCGCTGCGTGAATGCAGGCAATTCATGGCCAATCAGCGTGTCCGTCAGGATCGAAAAGTATTCTTTCACTGTCGGGCTAGCCACACCGACGTCTCTGGCGATGGTCGAATAATTGACCTGCTCCCCATCACTCAGCGCGGCGATTTGCAGGAAATTAGCAAACGCCGGTAGATTGCGGACGAGACCTTCGGCAGCGATCTCCTGGGTCAAGTAGTCGTTGACGTAGGAGCGAAGGTAGCTAGCTGCTCTGTCGGGATTTAAAAAATGTCGTGGCAGGTAACCTGTATTAAGCATACGAGTAAGATCCCATTCGCTGCCGCATTCGGCAGCTGATAGACCGGTGAGTTCAAAGCGCAGGGCGCGCCCGCCGAGAAGATTGGCGTGACCGCGCCGCAGTTTTCTTGCGCTTGAGCCGCATAAGGCAAATGCATAGCCGCTTTTTTCGATTAGGTGATGCACCTCATCAAGTAGCGCGGGGACTTTTTGAATTTCGTCGATAATAATTCGGTCGGGACGTGTTGTGCGTGCTTTTAATTCTTGCCGCATGGCCTGCGGACTGGTGCTGTAATGCAGAAAAGTGTCAGCTTCTAAAAGGTGTACAACCATTGCGTTTGGATATAGCGCCGCCAACAAGGTGGATTTGCCCGCCTGACGAGGCCCCCAGAGGAAGAAGCTTTCGTTTGGCGCGGCATCTATTTTGATCAGTCGATTCAGCATATTGGGTCTATATAAAGTGGTGGCTTAAAATTACATGTAAATTTAAGATAGCACCTTAATAACCCGTAAGCAATTGTAATTATTATATTTGTGTTTGGGCTCAGGCACCGCTCCCAACTGAATGGAATCATTAGACGTCGCTATCTGGTCTCGAGCTAAAAGTGACGAGCTTTCAGCGGGTTCGATTGAGTGCCCGACCCCTATTTCAACGCCAACCTTTTTCAATCAGTAGATGTCATCGTGTGATCACGAGCCACAAACGACGCGCTTTCAGTAGCTTAGCGTGAGTGCCTGACCCCATGGTGGTCATGTCATTTCCTACGTGAATTTTGGTCTGTTAATTCCTCGGTGAACCATTTTACTTAGGAGACAGGTAGTGAGTTGGATTTTAAAATGGATGCCTCGGCGCATCGGCCAATTTCTTTCGGACATTAGGGAGCTGGCGGGCATGTCGCTGGCGATCAAAGAATGTCGGGCTCAGCTTAAAGAGATTCAGGAAGTTCTGAATCAGCAAACAGCGTTACTGGTAAATTCCAATCGCAACCTAGAGACCATGCTGGGAATGATGGATGCGGTGCTGGAGCGCGGTCCTAAGAAGGGAAAGTTTGCCGTGTACTTGATGAAAACACCGCGATCATTGCTACCAAATTAAATTTGGGGTCAGGCACTTCGGGCAACTACCACAAA
Source organism: uncultured Pseudomonadota bacterium (assembly GCA_903915625.1). GTDB lineage: Bacteria > Bdellovibrionota_B > Oligoflexia > Oligoflexales > CAIYRB01 > CAIYRB01. Next base: position 8,426 of record CAIWTN010000022.1, read on the forward strand.
TCTCTAGATCTCCCTAAATGCTCACGAACTATAGGGATGAGATTTCAGCGGCTTCGATTAAGTGCCTGACCCCATCGTCTCCATCGTCTTGAACAACCTGGAAATCTTCTCTATACTCTTCTCTATACGACGCGGATTTGGCCCTCTGCTCGCAGATATTATGCTGTTTTTGTTGGATTTAGTCATAAATTACTAGGATAATCCGCGGCTTGGAATCTTCTCTATGGCTCGTCGACAACTAGACAAGGCGCAAGTCCAGGATGCGCTCCTTAGGATCCTGCGCAGCGAAGGCACTCGGCCCGCAGGTGAGCTGCCGCGGCGGCTCAACATCAGCCACGCAACGTTATCTCGCATCATCAAATCTCTTAGCGACGACATCGTCATCATGGGCCGTGGGCGGGCCACCTTCTATGCTTTGAGGCGGCAGATTGAAGGCGTGCCGGACTCGCTGCCCGTGTTCGAAGTCTTACCAGATGGCAGATCGCGACGTTTGGGAGAACTGCGGCCGCTGATGCCTCATTCGTTTGCGCTATGGTCGAGCAACTTGGAATCGGCTCAGGTTTTTCCTGATCTGCCTTATTTTCTCGACGATGCTCGCCCTGCCGGATTTTTGGGGCGTTTAGTTCCGCAGCGTCATCCCGAAATGGGACTGCCAGAAGACATCCAAATGTGGAGTGCAGATATTTGCCTTCGCTACCTCTGCCGTCACGGATGGAATCTTCCCGGAAGTTTAATTGTTGGTGACGACACCTTCCGTCGCTATTTAGAGCAAGCAGCTGCACCTGCTGACAGAGTGGATATCGGTGCACGCAAGACCATGTATCCAAAGATGGCCAATGACTTGTTACTATTAGGTGCGGCGGGGTCTTCAGCTGCTGGCGAACAGCCGAAATTTATCGCCACCCGCTATCCTGATCATGTGCCTGTTGTTGTTAAGTTCTCTCCACCGACGACGAGCGAAGTTGGCGAGCGCTTAGCTGATTTACTCATATGCGAGCATTTGGCTCTTGAAACCATTAGGGCGCATGGGCAAGCAGCGGCGATTTCGACGCTGATTCAGGCGGATCATCGCGTCTTTTTAGAAGTGGAACGCTTTGACAGAACTAGCGACGGTGGGCGTCGCGGATTGCTCTCGCTACATTGTTTACATGCGGAATTCATCGGCAATATTACAAATTGGACCGCTGCGGTGGAGGCCCTTGCCAAAATAAAAAAAGTACCGCAAGACTGCGTCGATAAAGTGCGCTGGCTGGAAGTCTACTCAAAGCTGATTGCGAATAATGATCGCCATTTTGGCAATATTTCTTTTATGGCGAACGGCCTCGAGATTACAGAGTTAGCACCAGCATACGATGTTTTGCCGATGCTATTTGTGCCGCGTGGTCATCAGATCATTCAACAAAACTTCGACCCACCACCGCCAAGCACGGCGGACGCGACCGTATGGGAAAGTGCCAGCGCTGCAGCCTGCGACTTCTGGCAGCGCGCTTCCACCGATA
>CAIWTN010000023.1 GCA_903915625.1 uncultured Pseudomonadota bacterium
TGGAACTTGCACACCTTGCGCTGAGTGCTCAGTCACCTTACCATCTCTGATCACAAAAAGATCTGCGCGCCAAAAGTACTGCCTCGGCATCACAATAAAGACTTCGTGAGGCGCCGAGGCCCGGCTTTCCAATTCAAAAGTGAGCAAGAGGGGAACGTCAGTTGAACCCATAAACAGATCACTTGGGACCGCTTTGAAGTCACGAAACCTAGTTAGAATATCCGCAGCTAATTCAGAGTCCCCACCTTGGAGGCGATACCTGTCATCGAGCAGGTATTCCATATTCGAACTAACGATCGCACCATCGAACCCGCGATCAGTTAGAATCACAGGCGATGCTGCGAAACCTGTCGCGGCCTTGGATAACAAAATTGAAGTAAGTATAACTAGGTATAACGTATGCATGACCCGCATAGCGACCACCCCTTAGCCCAGCCTTAACAACTTGCAGGGGGTATCGGCAGACTCAGAATAAAACTTAGCTCTTGATGTAAATTAATTATTTTTTCAAAAAATAACAGCAACTTAGCATCCAGATTCCTGCCGCTAAATGCTTAACTTTATCTGACCTGGGGACATTGTGAAGGGATAGAATGGTACGGGTACGCCGACTTGAACGGCGGACCTCTACGATGTCAACGTAGCGCTCTAACCAACTGAGCTATACCCGCATTCTACATGAAACTGAGCACGCTGAAATGCTTAGACGAGTTTTGTACTCATGCCAAGCGAATCTGTCAAGAAGAGTAACCACCGGTGATTCGCTCTAAAGTCTGCTTTGATACCGGATCGTAGTGCGAGAACCGCATGGTATAAGTGGCCCTCCCCTGCGAAATAGACCTAAGCTGCGTAGAATAACCAAACATCTCAGCCAAGGGGGCCGCTGCCTCGACTACTTGTAGATGACCACGCACGGTAACATTATTCACTCTAGCGTGCCGGCTATTCAAATCGGTGATGATGTTGGATAGATAATTATCCGGGACTAAGACTTCGATAGCCATCACGGGCTCTAGAAGTCTCGGTTGTGCTTTTCGTAACGCTGCGCGCATCGCCTGTGCAGCAGCGATTTTGAAGGCAATTTCATCCGACACGTTTTCCTGGAAGGCGCCGCCGCGAAGCACGGCCTTGACACCGATGACCGGGAAACCCGCAATTGGACCTGCCTGCATGCTCTCTTCAAGCCCAGTCCGCACTCCCTTCAGGAAAGCCGCAGGGACCTCATGAATTGGCGCTTTATTTTCAAAAATGAGACCGCCCTGAGCTTCATCTCCCTCAAGGGACGATACCTCAATTCGCACAGCCGCATACTGATGCAAGCCGCCTGTCTCACGCTCAAATAGTTCTTCGGCAGACGCGTGACCTGCAATGCTCTCCCGATAGGAGACCTGTGGCGCACCTACATTCGCGTCGACCTTAAACTCGCGCTTAAGTCGGTCGATAATAATCTCAAGGTGTAGCTCGCCCATGCCGCTAATAAGGGTCTGACCTGTCTCCGCATCCTGAGACACCAAAAATGTCGGATCTTCTATCCCTAAGCGCTCTAACGATTTACCCAGCTTGTCGCTTTCTGCGGCACTTTTAGGTTCAATTGCTACTGCAATCACAGGAGCTGGAAATTGGACTGACTCATAACGAATCGGAGATTTCTGATCACAGATCGTATCACCAGTCGCTACTAACTTTAGACCTGCCACAGCTACGATTTCCCCGGCACTCGCCTGCGGAACTTCTTCCCGCTGATTGGCATGCATGGTCAAAATCTTTGCCACGCGCTCTCGCTTATGCGTTCTCGCGTTATAAACTGTCGTGCCGACCTCAATAGAACCGGAATATAGCCGAACATATGCCAACTGACCCACAAATGGATCGCTTACAATCTTGAACACGAGCCCGGACATAGGCTCTTCAACCAAGCGCTTGCGCTTGATCACCACTTCTTTATCGTCAGCCGAAAGTCCCTCAACATCCGGCAGATCTAGGGGCGAGGGCAGAAGTGCAACCACAGCGTCCAAAAGGGGCTGAATGCCCTTATTCTTGAAGGCAGACCCACAGAACACTGGCACAAATTTGAAGCTTATGGTTGCCTGACGTGCGGCAGCCCACAATTCCTCGTCTGTGATCGGTTCTCCCTCAAGATATTTTAGAGTTAATGCCTCGTCCGTCCCAGCAACAGTTTCAATCAAATGTTCCCGCGCGAGTTCTACATCGTCCACCATATCGGCTGGAATCGCGCTTAATTCAAATTTCTGCCCTTTGCTTTCATCGTCATCATGCCAAACCATAGCCTTGCGGCTAATCAAGTCCACCATGCCGATAAAATTCTCTTCTCGCCCAATCGGAAGTTGGAAAATAAGGGGATTAGCAGAAAGCCTCTCACGAATAGAATCAACACTAGCCTGAAAGTCCGCACCCACACGGTCCAGCTTATTTATGAACGCGAGACGGGCTACCCGGTACTTGTTAGCCTGACGCCAAACAGTCTCAGACTGCGGTTCAACTCCATGCACGGCGTCAAACACTGCTATAGCACCGTCCAACACCCTAAGGGAGCGTTCTACCTCGACCGTAAAGTCTACGTGCCCTGGTGTGTCGATGATATTAATACGGTGATTTTTCCAGAAACAGGTTATGGCAGCCGAAGTAATCGTGATCCCACGTTCCTGCTCTTGAATCATCCAATCCATAGTGGCACTGCCCTCGTGGACTTCGCCAATCTTATGGATCTTCCCTGTGTAATACAGAATTCGTTCGGTTGTGGTCGTCTTACCGGCGTCAATATGCGCCATAATTCCAATGTTACGAAATGCCGAAAGCTCTGTTTTCTTGAGCGCCATAGCTTCGATCCATCATGTCGTGATTGACAGAAAACGACCACATAACAAAAAGGGGCGGCTTGAATGGCCGCCCCTGCACTTACTTGCTTAAACTTACCAACGGTAGTGAGCAAATGCCTTATTCGCATCAGCCATCTTATGTACATCTTCACGACGCTTGATGGTACCACCGCGCTTATTGGCGGCATCCAGCAACTCACTTGCCAAACGCTCACCCATACTGCGACCAGGACGTCCGCGGGAGAACTCAATCAACCAGCGAATAGCCAAAGCTTGGCGACGCTCTGGACGAACTTCCACTGGGACCTGGTAGTTCGAACCACCAACCCGGCGTGACTTAACTTCGACCAGGGGACGTGCGTTTTCGACTGCAGCCCTAAATACATCAACACCGTTTTTATACGGAGAGATAGCCTGAGGACCTTTGCCATCGATAATATCGATCGCTCCGTAAAAGGCCTTCTCAGCTGCTGATTTCTTGCCATGTGTCATCATGCAATTGACGAACTTGGCAACCAATACATCTTTATACTTTGGATCTGGTAGGATCTCGCGTTTCGGTATCTCGCGGCGACGTGCCATTTTCTAGAATCTCCCTTTTTAGCTCTTCGGCCGTTTAGCGCCGTATTTGCTGCGGCTCTGCTTGCGGTTGGCGACGCCGCTGGTGTCCAAGGTGCCTCTGATGATGTGGTAACGCACACCTGGTAAGTCTTTTACCCGGCCGCCGCGTACCATGACCACACTATGCTCCTGCAAATTGTGGCCTTCGCCGCCAATGTAGGAGGTAACTTCGATACCATTGGTGAGACGCACCCGCGCTACTTTACGTAGAGCAGAGTTAGGCTTTTTCGGGGTTGTGGTATAAACCCGAACACAAACACCGCGCCGCATAGGACTGCCGGACAGTGCAGGAGACTTACTCTTAGTCTTAACCTGGCTGCGCCCTTTTTTAATAATTTGGCCAATCGTAGGCATGTATTCCAACCTTTTTCTAATCAAATCAGCATACTACCGCTATCCCAGATCTACCATGGAGCTCTGCGGCAAGTATAGCTACCAGAAGGGGCTGCTGCTGGCAACCCCAAACCACGACCCTTCAAACAATAACACCTGCAAATCAGCTTACTGAGCTGCCGTCTGATCAGCAGGAGCTGCAACTGCTGGCTGACGCCGAACCGTAGCAACTTCCGCTTTCAAGTCCCGATAGACCTTCGCACCCGTACCCGCAGGAATCAAACGTCCCATGATCACGTTCTCTTTGAGACCGCGCAGGAAGTCGACCTTGCTGTTTATCGACGCTTCGGTCAGCACCTTTGTTGTTTCCTGGAAGGAAGCAGCAGAAATGAAACTCTCGGTAGACAGCGACGCCTTCGTGATACCTAGCAGCAGCGACTCTGAAGTAGCTTCAGCTTTACCCTGCTCACGCATCACTGCATTTACATCAATGAGCTCGTGACGGTCGACTTGCTCAGCCGGCAAGAATTTGGTGTCGCCTGGATCCACAATCTTCACCCGGCGAACCATCTGACGCACGATCACTTCGATATGCTTATCGTTAATCTCCACACCTTGCAGACGGTAAACATCTTGAATGTTGTCTACCAAGAACTTAGCAAGAGCGACCCGACCGAGAACCTCAAGGATCTCATGCGGATTAACCTGACCATCGACCAGCAGCTCGCCCTTACGGACATAGTCACCATCGGTGACGACAACGTGCTTGCCTTTGGGAATTAAGTACTCTTTCGACTCACCAGCATCATCAGTTAGAATCAGCTTGCGTTTGCCTTTAGTATCCGCGCCGAAGCTAACCGTACCATCACGATCACCCATGATCGCGAGGTCTTTTGGCTTACGGGCCTCGAACAGCTCAGCAACACGCGGCAGACCACCGGTAATGTCTTTGGTCTTGGTAGTTTCGCGAGGAATCTTGGCAATGATGTCACCAGGGTGAATCATAGCCATATCGTCTTGAACAACGATTGCCCCAACCGGCAAGTTGTAGACGGCATCCTTCTTCGTCGGCACTTTTACTACAACACCGTTGGCATCAAGGATTTCCAACCGTGGTTTCAACTCCCCGGTCCGGCCCTCTGTTACGACTCGCTGAGTCTGGAAAGTCACTTCATCGACGCGCTCTTCGAGAGTTGAACCCTCGCGAAGGTCGGTATAGCGGACATTACCAGCCACTTCAGCGATAATTGGCACGGTAAACGGATCCCAAACCGCGAGCTTGTCGCCCGCTGCTACCCGGTCACCATCCTTAACGGAAAGAGTCGACCCGTAGATAATTGGGTATTTTTCTTTCACCGAGCCGTCATCACCAACAACTTGGATCTCACCAGTACGAGTCAAGACAACCAAATTACCTTCGCGATTATTCACGCAACGGAGGTCATGAAACTTAACAGTACCGGAGAACCGGCTAGCTTGAGCACTAGTTTCAACCGTGTGGCTAACGGCACCACCAAAGTGGAAGGTACGCATGGTCAACTGAGTACCTGGTTCACCGATCGACTGAGCGGCGATAACACCGACAGCCTCACCAACGTTAACCAAGTGGCCTGTTGCCAAATCACGACCGTAGCATTTCGCACAAGCGCCGACGCGACTCTCACAAGTTAGCGTAGAACGGACGCGTGCCGACTCAACCTGATTCTTATCGATCGACTCCGCCAACGCCTCGTTAATCAGCTCGCCGCGTTTCACTAGCACTTGACCATCAGATGGACGCAGAATCTCTTCTAAGGTCGTCCGACCCAACGAACGTTTACCCAGTGATTCTTTGATGTCGTTGCCTTCACGCAACGGCACCAACATCAGACCCTCTTCGGTCTTACAATCGTATTCCGAGATAATCGCATCCTGAGCTACGTCAACAAGGCGACGCGTCAGGTAACCCGAAGATGCCGTCTTCAAGGCGGTATCGGCCAGACCCTTACGTGCACCGTGAGTAGAGGTAAAGTACTCAAGAACTGACAACCCTTCGCGGAAGTTAGAGGTAATCGGTGTTTCGATAATCTCACCCGATGGCTTGGCCATCAAACCGCGCATACCAGCCAACTGGCGAATCTGCTGAGCCGAACCCCGAGCTCCGGAGTCTGCCATCATGTAAATCGAGTTGTTACTTGGAACACGCTGTTCCTGCCCGTTATGGTCAGTACGAGACATCGTAGAGATGTTCTTAAACATCTCCCCAGCGATTCCCTCAGTCACTTTGGCCCAAATATCGATGACTTTGTTGTACCGTTCGCCTTCGGTCAAAAGACCTTCGGAGTACTGCTCCTTGATCTTCTTAACTTCTTCGTACGCTTCGTCCAACAATTTCTGCTTGATCTGCGGCACTACCATGTCACCAATCGCAATCGACAGGCCAGCCTTAGTCGAATAACGATAGCCGGTTGCCCGCAAGGCATCGGCCACGAGCACAGTCCGCTTCGGACCGCAGCGACGGAAGGTCTCGTTGACCAACCGAGCCATCTCTTTTTTGCCGAGAGCCTTGTTGATCATATCGAATGGAATTTCATCCGGTAGGATCTCTGAAAGCAGCGCACGACCAACTGTAGTCTTAGTGCGGGCACCGCGCAAACGCACGGTGATAGGCGCCTGAAGACCAACGCCGTCATGATCGTACGCGGCTCTAACTTCCTCAACTGACCCGAAAATCTTACCGGCGCCTGGAGCCCCGACATCTTCCCGAGTTAGATAGTAAATCCCTAGGACGATATCCTGGGTCGGAACGATCACTGGGTTACCAGAGGCTGGCGACAAAATATTGTTTGTCGACATCATCAAGACACGAGCTTCAAGCTGGGACTCAACAGACAGCGGAATATGTACCGCCATCTGGTCACCGTCGAAGTCAGCATTGAAGGCAAAACAGACCAGCGGGTGTAGCTGTATAGCCTTACCTTCGATCAACACTGGTTCAAAGGCTTGAATACCGAGCCTGTGAAGAGTAGGAGCACGGTTCAAAAGGACCGGGTGCTCTTTCGTCACTTCTTCAAGGGAGTCCCAAACTTCCGGGCGCTCTTTTTCCACCAATTTTTTAGCACTTTTGATGGTCGAAACGATCCCATGCTCTTCTAGCTTGTTATAGAGGAAAGGTTTGAACAGCTCGATCGCCATTTTCTTCGGAAGGCCGCACTGATGCAACCGAAGATCCGGACCTACTACGATAACGGACCGACCAGAATAGTCCACCCGCTTACCAAGCAAGTTCTGACGGAAGCGGCCTTGCTTACCCTTAAGCATATCGGAAAGGGAGCGAAGGGGACGCTTATTAGGACCGGTAAATACCTTTCCGCGACGACCATTGTCGAAGAGAGCGTCCACTGCTTCTTGCAGCATGCGCTTCTCATTGCGAATGATAATCTCCGGAGCATTTAGCTCGATAAGACGAAGCAAACGGTTGTTACGGTTAATGACTCGACGGTAGAGATCGTTCAAGTCAGAGGTTGCGAACCGACCACCATCCAGCGGCACCAACGGACGTAGGTCCGGTGGCAAGACAGGAATAACCGAAAGCATCATCCACTGAGGCTTAGCAAGGAAATTGCCTGCATTATCCTGCTGATTGAAGGCCTCAACAACCTTCAAACGCTTCTGAAGTTTCTTACGGGTAGCCTCGGCTTTTACATCACGCAGGTCACGACGCAGATCCTCAGCAAGATCTTCGATACGTACCTGAGACAGCAACTCCATGATTGCTTCCGCGCCTACACCAACCCGAAATGCACCGTTGCCATGCTCAATGAGGGCAGTGTCATAGTCCTCTTCGGACAATACTTGCGCCATCTTTAGCTTGGTAACATCCTGGTTACCTGGATCTAAGACAACATAGGACTCACTGTAAAGGATACGCTCGACATCCTTCAAAGTGATGTCCAGCATCGCACCAATACGCGATGGCAAGGACTTCAGAAACCAAATGTGCGCTACAGGAGTCGCTAAGTTGATGTGACCCAAACGTTCTCGACGAACCTTAGAGTGGATAACTTCCACGCCGCACTTGTCGCAAACGATACCACGGTGTTTCATCCGCTTGTACTTACCGCAGATACACTCAAAATCCCTAACTGGCCCAAAGATCTTAGCGCAAAACAGACCGTCCCGTTCCGGTTTGAACGTACGGTAATTGATGGTCTCCGGCTTTTTCACTTCGCCGTAAGACCAGCTCCGAATCTTCTCCGGCGATGCGAGTGAGATCTTAATAGCATTAAAGCTAAGTGGATCAGTCGGTTTATCAAAAAAATTCAGTAAGTCTTTCAAATCACGACTCCTCTAAACTGAGGGACCTGGAGCAAATTAACGTTTCGTTACTGCTGCTGTTGCAGTCCATCCAGGCCAGTTTCCTGCCCGTCATCACGGATCAGGTTGACGTCTAGGCCAAGGCTTTGGAGCTCTTTAACCAATACGTTGAAGCTCTCTGGAAGGCCTGGCGTCATTGCGTTTTGGCCTTTTACAATGGACTCATACATTCGCGTCCGACCAAGCAAGTCATCCGACTTAACAGTCAGGAACTCCTGCAGGGTGTGCGCTGCACCGTATGCTTCCATCGCCCAAACTTCCATCTCACCAAGACGCTGACCACCGAACTGAGCCTTACCGCCCAATGGCTGCTGGGTGACTAAGGAATATGGTCCAATCGACCGCGCATGGATTTTCTCATCAACCAAATGATGAAGCTTGAGGACGTACATCACGCCCACGGTCACACGGTTGTCAAACTTGCTTCCGGTCCGGCCGTCATAGAGATCGACCTGACCATCATCATTAAGACCAGCCAATCGCAAATGACTCTTAATTTCTGCTTCGTTTGCCCCGTCGAATACTGGGTTGGCGAAGTGAACGCCTTCCCGATACTTACGCACAAACGTCTTCAGCTGCTCATCGGTCGCGGACTTTGCAAAAGCCTGCACGTCTGGAGCATCCCAGATCTTAAGAATATACTCCTCGACCGCCTTACGGTCGAAGGTAGCTTCTAACATCTCGTTCAAACGCTCGCCGATGCCTTTTGCAGCCCAGCCAAGGTGAGTTTCCAAAATCTGGCCGATGTTCATCCGCGATGGAACCCCAAGCGGATTCAGCACTACATCCACTGGACGTCCATTTTCCAAAAATGGCATGTCTTCCTCAGGGAGGATACGCGACACAACACCTTTGTTGCCGTGACGACCGGCCATCTTGTCACCGACCTGCAGCTTCCGCTTGATGGCGATATAGACCTTCACCATCTTGATCACGCCAGGAGGAAGTTCGTCTCCCTTTTTGATTTTCTTGATCTGTTCTTCGGTCATAAACCGAATCAAATTGATCTTGTCGCGAAGGTTGTCCAAGGCAGCGCGAAGCAGACCGTTCTTCTCTGCATTCTTAAGACTCAACTGCTCCCACAACACGTAGTCTAAACTTTCGAGGAACGCTGTATCGACAGTTGTTCCTTTCTTGCCAGCCACGTCGGCACTATCTTTAGCTTTGACATCAGTCGCCAGCGCATCACCATTAGCAATCCTAGCCATCTTGCGAATAGCAGAATCCTTAATGATATTTATACGATCCGTCTCGTCCTTACGCAGCTTCAGGATTTCAGTCTCTTCGATCTGAAGTGACCGTACATCTTTATCTGCACCTGCACGGGCGAAAACTTTCGCACCGATAACTGTACCAACCACCCCAGGAGGCACTCGAAGGGAGGTATCACGAACGTCACCAGCCTTCTCACCGAAGATCGCCCTTAGCAACTTCTCTTCAGGAGTCAGCTGCGTCTCACCCTTCGGGGTGATCTTACCCACTAGGATGTCGTTTGGCTGAACCTCAGCACCGATACGGATGATCCCAGCCTCATCGAGATTCCTTAGGGCCTCTTCACCCACGTTAGGAATATCACTAGTGATCTCTTCCTGGCCAAGCTTCGTATCGCGCGAAATACACTCAAATTCTTGAATGTGAATCGATGTGAACTGATCTTCTTTAACAACTTTCTCTGAAATCAAGATCGAATCTTCGAAGTTGTAGCCGCTCCAAGGCATGAAGGCGACGACCACATTCTGTCCAAGCGCTAACTCGCCAGTCTCGATCCCGAATCCGTCGGCGATAATATCACCACGGCCGACAACCTCGCCCTTTTGAACAATTGGGCGCTGGTTAATACAGGTGTCCAAGTTGGACCGCTTGTACTTTTGAAGGTTGTAGATGTCCACGTCTGCACCGACCTCGGTCAGGGCTTCAGGATCATCTTCGTTGGTCTTGATAACAATCCGGTCAGCATCGACTGACACCACGGTTCCGTCACGCTTAGCCACCACAGCGGCGCCTGAGTCGCGAGCAACGGTTAGCTCTAGCCCGGTGCCGATGAGCGGCGCCCGAGTTTTAAGCAGAGGAACAGCCTGCCGCTGCATGTTCGAGCCCATCAACGCTCTGTTAGCATCGTCATTCTGAAGGAACGGAATCAACGACGCAGCCACAGATACCAACTGATTGGTGGACACGTCCATCAGGTCAGCTTCTTCAGCTCGCGCAATCTCACTCTCACCTTGGCGCCTAACCCCAACTAACTCGTCAGGCTTATGCGTACCGGGAAGAGCCGCCTGAGCAATCACATGCTCACGATGTTCTTCAGATGCGGAATAGTAGCGTACGGCCTTTTTCAGGTCATCCGTCCGAAGGCTTTTGTACGGTGTCTCAATGAAGCCGTACTCGTTCACCCGAGCATAGCTAGCCAAAGAGGAAATCAAACCAATGTTCGGACCCTCTGGCGTCTCAACCGGACAGATACGACCGTAATGGGTAGGGTGAACATCGCGAACTTCAAAGCCCGCACGTTCGCGTGAAAGACCCCCAGGCCCAAGAGCCGATAACCGACGCTTGTGAGTTACTTCAGACAACGGGTTCGTCTGGTCCATAAACTGGCTAAGCTGCGAGGATCCGAAGAACTCTTTTACTACTGCAGAAGCTGGCTTATTATTAATAAAATCGTGCGGCAGCAGCGTATCTACGTCTTGCAACTGCAGACGCTCACGAATTGCCCGCTCAATCCGCAGAAGACCTATGCGGTATTGATTCTCTAGCAACTCACCTACGGCACGAACGCGCCGGTTGCCCAAGTGGTCAATGTCATCGATTTCACCGTTACCGTTCTTCAAACGCAACAGATAACCTACGGTCTTCAGGATATCATCCTTAGTCAACGTCCGCTGCTCTAAGGCCAAATCAAGACCGAGACGCTCGTTTAGATTTAAACGACCGACTGTGCTTAGATCATAGCGATCTGCATTGAAGAAGAGGTTATCAAACAAGGTCTTGGCTGGTTCGATCGTTGGTGGATCACCTGGCCGCAAGCGTTTGTAGATCTCAAGAATCGCTTCATCCTGAGTGCTTATCCGATCACTAACTAAAGTGTTGCGGAATGAAGCATCAGCATTCACCTGATCCATGAACAAAATGTCGATCTCTTCAACGCCGCGGTTGACGATCTCTTTAACCAGAGCCTTGTCCAAGTCGGCGTTAAGCGGAATGATCACATTCCCTTCACGATCCTTGACGTCAGCCGCTAATACCTTGCCGACCATATCGTCGCCGCTTAGCACCTGGTATTCTAGACCAGCCTGCTGCATTTGACGAATGGCACCTTGAGAAATACGGCGATTCTTCTTAACGTAAACCTTGCCCGAAGTCGGGTCAAGAATATCGGCAGATGCCCGCTGACCGCGAAGAAGTTCGAAATTCAACTTCTTTTCAAACTTGCCTTCGCGAACACGGATGCGCTCTTTTTCATAAAAATAGTCAAGCAATTGGGAATCGGTGAATCCCAGTGCTTTTAAAAGTACGGTCGCGTGAAGCTTCCGCCGGCGATCGATACGCACGTACAAGATGTCTTTCGAGTCAAACTCGAAGTCCATCCAGCTTCCACGATAGGGAATGATTCTAGCCGTATACAGCAGCTTCCCTGTCGCGCTGTTACGACCCTTGTCATGGTCAAAAAATACACCGGCCGAGCGATGCAACTGCGAGACCACTACACGTTCGGTACCATTGATGATGAAAGTTCCGGAGTCTGTCATCAGAGGAATTTCACCGAAGTAAACTTCCTGCTCTTTGACGTCCCGGATAGTTTTCACACCGGAGTCTTTATCTACGTCCCATACAACGAGGCGAATAACGACCTTGAGGGGAGCTGCAAAGCTCATTCCCCGCTGCCGACACTCATCAACGGTGTACTTCGGCTCTTCGAAAGCATAGCTGACGAACTCGACCGAGGCCGTTTCCTGAAAGTCTTGAATAGGAAACACCGACCGAAACACACCCTCAAGCCCAACATTCTTGCGCTTGTCTGGGTCCGCAGCCATTTGCAGAAATTGCTCATAGCTATTGCGTTGAACTTCGATCAGGTAAGGGATTTCGACAGCAGGAGGAATTTTGGCAAAATTCTTCCTTGGCCGCGTAAAGGATGCTGCCAGGGAGGTCATAGGGCTCTCCTAAAGATCCAGGGGAATGCAGGACACCCAAACGTCGCCACGTCAAAGGAATTGCCCTGCTTCATGTCGCACCGAAAGTATCGCAAGCTGGCTAATCATTTCCAGAGGCTTGACAAATGTCAACAGACAATATCCATGACATAAAACTAAGACCCCGCCTCAGCAGGACAACACGTCAATTTAGGAAATGTCATAAGACATGCTTAACTGACGCGCACCGCTGCATGAGACGGTCTTAACGGCCATGCCTCTGGCAAAGCCAACCGACTAGGCTAAGCCAAGCTTACTTGAGCTCGACTTTTGCACCAGCCTCTTCTAGGGCTTTCTTGATTTTTGCAGCTTCTTCTTTAGAAACGCCTTCCTTCACGGTTTTTGGCGCTCCTTCGACCAAGTCCTTAGCTTCTTTCAAGCCGAGGCCAGTGATCGTACGGATTTCCTTAATCACGTTGATCTTCTTGTCGCCAGAGTTGGCCAAGACCACCGTGAACTCCGTTTGTTCTTCAGCCGGAGCAGCAGCAGCTGGGGCAGCGGCTACAGCAACTGGGGCCGCAGCACTTACGCCGAACTTGGTCTCAAGTTCTTTCACCAACTCAGCTGCTTCCAGCAGCGTAAGGTTTTCCAAGAAAGTAATTACCTGTTCTTTCGTAACGCTCGACATACCGTACTCCCTCCTCAACCTTCGGCGCTATAAGCGACCCGAAGCGGTATACAATTAAAACTACTAGTTAGCCTTCTTATCCTTAATCGCACCGATGACCTGAACGAGCTGCCTTGGCACCCCGGTAAGAACTCCAAGAATTCCGCGGTGCGGAGCAACCAAGGTTCCCACCAAACGAGCCAACAGTACATCCATTGTTGGCAGTTCAGCGATAGTCTTGATGTCAGCGGCCGAGACGGCTTTACCATCCAACACACCACTGGTAACTTTAAAGTTCTCCTTGTCCTTGCCGAACTCTAACACCGACTTAGCGGCCTTAGCTGGATCCCCGTAAACGATTACCAGGCCAACTGGCCCTTTAAGAGAGTCCGAAATTGCCGCGACATTTCCCGCTTCTTCCCGGATTGCAACTTTCGTTACCCGGTTTTTTACAACGCGAAACTCGGACTGCGACTCGCGGAGTCTAACTCGCAGATCAGTCAACTCGGCCACCGTGAGACCACGATACTCTGCCACTAAAGCGGCATTGGCCTTCTTGAGACGCTCAGCTATTTCACCCTTCAGCACATGCTTGCGGGCTTTGGTCATTGCCATGGCGTTATACCCTCACCTACCTAGGAAATAAAACTCATTACAACCGGAACGGAGCTGGATCAACCTTGACGCCAGGGCTCATTGTCGATGACAGCCCAATTCTTTGGACGTAGGTACCTTTTGCTGTCGCTGGCTTAGCTTTCAGCAGGGCATCAAGGACAGCCTTGGCATTCTCAACCAACTTATCCTCGTCAAAACTCACCTTCCCTACGGGGCAGTGAACGATACCAGCTTTGTCTACCCGATACTCAGTACGACCAGCCTTTAACTCGTTAACGGCTTTCAGTACGTCGAATGTCACAGTACCAAGCTTTGGGTTAGGCATAAGGCCGCGTGGACCCAAGACTTTACCCAGCTTACCAACTACACCCATCATGTCAGGGGTAGCAATCACTTGATCAAAGTCCATCCAGCCGCCCTGGATCTTCGCGGCCAACTCATCACCACCGACTTCAACAACGCCTTCTACTTTAGCTTGCGTTGCTTTTTCGCCTTTAGCGAAAACGATGATCCGCACACTCTTACCGAGACCGTGTGGAAGCGGAACAGCGCCGCGCACATTTTGGTCTGCTTGGCGGGGATCGACTCCCAAATTGACAACCAAGTCCAGAGTGGCGTCAAATTTGCAGAATGTGGTTTTCTTTACGAGGCCTACTGCCTCAGATAAGGAATAGTGTTTTACAGGATCAACGGCAGAGACCGCCGCGCGGTACTTTTTACCACGTTTCGCCATAAAGATATTCTCCGTAGTTCTAACGAGCCACCCAACCGGCAGCTCTCCTACTATGTCGGCCTCAAAACCGAGGCGTTGAATCGAAATCTAAACCAAGGACACTATATGACAATCTCAGCCTTGAACTTCAAGGCCCATACTCCGAGCAGAACCGGAGATAATCTTCACAGCAGCAGCTTCGTCGTAGCAATTAAGATCTTTCATCTTGATCGCCGCAATCTCTTTTACCTGAGCCAGACTGACCGAGCCACAGGTGGCCTTGCTTGGAGTCTGAGACCCCTTCTCAATCTTCGCAGCCTTTTTCAGGAGGTCGGAAGCTGGAGGGCTCTTTGTTATAAAAGAGAAAGACTTATCCGCATAAACCGTAATGATTGTCGGCAGAATGGAGCCGATTTGCTTTTGCGTACGAGCGTTAAACTCTTTAGTGAACGCCATGATATTGACGCCACGCTGACCTAGCGCCGGCCCCACTGGGGGCGCGGGATTGGCTTTGCCGG
The DNA here is from genome assembly GCA_903915625.1 of uncultured Pseudomonadota bacterium. Taxonomy (GTDB): domain Bacteria; phylum Bdellovibrionota_B; class Oligoflexia; order Oligoflexales; family CAIYRB01; genus CAIYRB01. Next base: position 14,793 of record CAIWTN010000023.1, read on the forward strand.
CTGGGATCTGCAATTTGATGTAGCCGACGATCTTCTTTGCCACCTTCAACTCCTTACCAAGACTGGTAGCCGAGAACCTAGAAAAAACAGAAGTGACGCTTTATACGGAAACCATTCCACGAAGTCAAGCTATCAATCTTGATTTAGCTCAACTTCTGCACTTGTCCGTAATCTAGTTCCACAGGCGTTTCACGTCCAAAAATACTAACTAAAATACGAAGCTTCATTTTATCAGCCTGGACAGCCTCAACGATGCCATCGAAATTAGTGAATGCGCCGTCGATAACTTTAACGGCCTCACCTTTTTCGAAGGTCTGAGTGGCAGCCTGCTGCTTAGTCTGTTCTTTGATGGTCTCCGGCGAGGTCAAACGCAGGACTTCTTGATCAGTAATCGGACGAGGAGCCCTGACGTTACCAACAAACCCGGTGATCTTCGGTGTTTCTCGAACCAGATGATTGGTCTCCTCGGTCATCTCCATCTCGACGATGATGTAACCGGGGAATGCGTTCCGCTCGACCTTTTTCTTTTTTCCGCTTTTTAACACGGTCTCTTGGGCAGTCTTGGGAACTACGATCTCACCAAACTTGTCTTCCATCTTATTGAGCTTGATGCGATCAAGAAGCGTAGACTTGGCTTTTTCTTCGAACATCGAATAGGTATGTACAACATACCACTTAAATTTAGGGTTTTTTGGACCCTGCGTCGGAGATGGCGTAAGTTCCGCCTCCCCTGCTACTCTTGTTTCATCATTCATGACTTCACCATATTCAACTAGATCTTTACGACTTCGAAGCCGCAGAACTAGGCAATCAATAGCTTCAGGATCCGAGACCAAAAAATATCAAATACGCCGACAATTACGGCGAAGATTCCAACGACAATACAGACAACAATAGTCATCCGCTTCGTATCTGGCCAGCTAGGCCACGACACCTTGCGAAGCTCACCGATTGCAGCAAGGAAGTATTCGTTGCGCTCTTTATCGGAGCGCAGACCCCAGGCTGCGCCAACCCCGGCCGCTGCGCTAACAACGTACGCAGCATAGTTGAACCAATCGAGTCGCTCGATCCAACCGGTTTGTATGCCTACAGTTTCACATGCACGGTAAGCAACAAATGCCGTGAGCAGGAGAAACACGATATAAGCCGAATTTAACCAAAAGGCATCGTCTTTCGCCACTGGCTTAGTCCTTAGCTTAGGTGGAAATGGCAGGCGAGGAGGGACTCGAACCCACAACAAACGGATTTGGAATCCGCCGCTCTACCATTGGAGCTACTCGCCTAGAAACGACTCAACTAACAAAGCCGGGGCGTTAACCCCGGCTTACAAACTAATTAATCAGTAATCTCAGCAACAACACCGGCACCTACGGTCCGACCACCTTCGCGGATAGCAAAGCGGAGCTCTTTATCCATTGCGATCGGCGTCAGGAGTTCGACTTCGATATTGATGTTGTCACCAGGCATCACCATTTCAACACTCTCAGGAAGAGTAATGGTGCCGGTCACGTCCGTCGTACGGAAGTAGAACTGAGGGCGGTAGTTCTTGAAGAAAGGAGTATGACGGCCGCCTTCTTCCTTGGTCAAGATATACACAGAAGCTTTGAATTTTTTGTGAGGCTTAATCGTACCTGGCTTAGCCAGTACTTGTCCGCGCTCAACTTCTTCACGCTTCGTACCACGAAGAAGTACGCCGACGTTGTCTCCAGCTTGACCTTGGTCAAGAATCTTACGGAACATCTCAACACCGGTACAGACAGTCTTGGTGGTGTCTTTGATACCGACGATTTCGAGTTCTTCGTTGACCCGGACGATACCGCGCTCAATACGGCCAGTAACAACTGTTCCGCGGCCGGAAATCGAGAACACGTCTTCGATAGGCATCAGGAATGGAAGATCGACTGGACGCTCTGGGATCGGAATCCACTCGTCACAAGCCTCGATCAATTCAACCACTTTTTTAGCCCAGTCATCATCTGCCGTGGTGGCTTCCAAAGCCTTCAAAGCAGAACCCTTGACGATCGGAGTGTCGTCACCTGGGAACTTATATTGGTTAAGAAGCTCGCGAACTTCCATCTCAACCAGGTCAAGCAACTCAGGGTCGTCAACCATGTCGACTTTGTTCATGAAGACAACAATTTTTGGCACACCGACCTGACGCGCGAGCAAGATGTGCTCACGTGTTTGAGGCATCGGGCCGTCAGCTGCGCTCACCACTAGGATAGCGCCGTCCATCTGAGCGGCACCAGTGATCATGTTCTTCACATAGTCAGCGTGACCTGGGCAGTCAACATGAGCGTAGTGACGCTTAGCTGACTCGTACTCGACGTGAGCCGTCGAGATTGTGATACCGCGGGCTTTTTCTTCTGGCGCTTTGTCGATTTGATCGTACGCCATGAAGGAGCCGCCATGCTTAAGAGCCATGACTTTGGTGATTGCCGCAGTTAACGTAGTCTTACCATGGTCAACGTGACCAATCGTGCCGACGTTAACATGGGGTTTTTTCCGCTCGAACTTTTCCTTAGCCATCTGTTCCTCCCGCTATGGCTGACGCGCCTCGAAACTGAAATCTTCTAAATTCAAATGACCCGTATTTCAACGGATCGCTTCTTCGTCGATGGAGCCCAGGATGGGAATTGAACCCACGACCCCGTCCTTACCAAGGACGTGCTCTACCACTGAGCCACCTGGGCAGTATCAAACCTCTTAAAAACAACACTCAGACATGGAGCGGGAAACGGGAGTCGAACCCGCGACCCTTAGCTTGGAAGGCTAATGCTCTAGCCAGCTGAGCTATTCCCGCCCTGTACCGCCGAATACTAGCCTATTCGCTAGAATTTGAAATGAGAATTTGTAGGCAACGAAGTTTTTCCGTTGTTTTTCAATTTCTCCACCTCCTACCTCGACGACAAGACAGAAGATGGTGGAGGGTGAAGGATTCGAACCTTCGAAGACGTAAGTCAACGGGTTTACAGCCCGCCCCCATTGGCCGCTCGGGCAACCCTCCACATTCGCACACTAACGCAACACATCAACCACGGTCTGGAGCTGGCAATGGGACTTGAACCCGCAACCTGCTGATTACAAATCAGCTGCTCTACCAATTGAGCTATGCCAGCAAGCTGATAACTCTACCGCCATAACCAAACCGACGCTATCAAACCCCTCTCGTCGCCAACCAAATCCACTGCGGAAAAATTCCCTAATGGATTCAAGATGTTCCAAGGTGAGCCGATACAATTGGATACTATAAGTGAATCATCGATGTCAAGGCGTTGCCGCAGTGACTCGCGTAAATTCACATAAAAAGATCCCGGCTGCAACAGAGACATTTAAAGAGTCGAGGCCCCGCCCTTGCCCAGGGATAGCCGCTAGGCGGTCACAGTTCTCTGACACTTGTCGCGAAAGGCCCGAATCCTCCGACCCTAAAACCAACACCGTTTTGTCATAAACATTTGCGAGTTTGGAATAGGGCTCACCATCCATTGCTGCCCCAATGATCCAATAGCCGCGGTCTTTTAATTCGGACAGGGCTCGACTCAGATTCACCACCACAACAAGGTCACTTAAGGCAAATCCACCTTGAGCTGTATTGACGGCAGCCTGAGTCAACAACACCTGACGACGCTCGGGCACCAAGACTTCGCGCACACCAAAAAAGGCTGCACTACGAACTATTGCGCCTAAATTTCTCGGATCCGTAATGTGGTCTAATGCGATAATCACGTCTCGCTTGCGTTCGCCCAATCGAGATACCAGCACATCAAACGGGGATGCCTTAAGTTCCACGCTAGCAGTCACCGGTGCCGCGTATTCCCCCGGCTCTGCCTCTCGCTCTCGCAAAGGGACTTTCAAATTATGAGCTTCAGCTAGTCGCTCTACCGCTTGTTTGTGCTGGGGGGCGTAGTAAATTTCTTTTATTCTATCAGGAGTGAATCGCGCATATTCAGCTACTGCGGCAATGCCATCAACCATGAAAACACGTTCAGCAAATGGGCTGACGCGCTCTGTTCTTTCGACTCGCTCAGCGCGCCCGCCGCGGGAAGGGTTAGCACCATTTTTTTTATTTTTTTTATTGGGTTTCATAAACTCACCGATCGGTATTGCTGGCGAATGCTCTGTGCAACTTTGTATTCTAAGTTATCGCCTGCCATTTGAAGTATAAATTGGATCATGCTGTCAACACACACCACTAAGTGCCGCATACGCTCTGGGCTATCGTGGCTTTGATTGATTAGCCCAACGACACAATCACGGCCAAAAGCCGCATTGTCATCGAGAAAAAATGCCGGGAGCCCGTCTAAACTTAAAGTTGCCGCAAAGGCTCTTGCATCTTGCATAGGAAACTCTACCCCTGCTTCAACAAACGCCTTCCTCACTGACTGCAACACATACCCGTGCGCATCCAATTTGGTTTTGAGTGGCGCCAGTTTTGAGGAGACCTTTAGTCCATGCTCAACCTCTGGAACAATTTTACAAATGCCCGAATTAACCATGTTCAGCAATGCGCCGATCGTATAGGCGTCTATCAGCTTAGAGCTGTTTAATAGAGCCTGCACGCTAGGCTCCTGATTTAACATCGCAATGAGGTCACCGAAAAATGTACCCGACTGATAAGTCCCCGCAGCCTTGTCAGGTGAAATTAGGAATTTGACTTGACTCTCTGCATTCAGTCTCCCGAGAAATGCCCGGAATGCACAGCCATAACTATAAAATTCTTCCAACAAGTCCAGAGTAGACTCGGCAAATACAATTTCGGTTGGTGCAGAAGGAGCACCAGGCATGATTTCGCAGAATACTTGTTCTGCCATAAATACTGACCTTAGAATCTGCTTAACCTGAAGTTTTAAAGCCTGCCACAGCTGGACATTAGTCAGGACTTTGTTCCCGACTAGCACCTGACCAAATTTGCGCACCTTTGTGACTTCTGCCGCTGATCGCGTAAGATCGTCCAAACTGATGTGCGACTCTCGAAAAAGCACTTCACCAAGACGATCGTCAATAACATTGGATCCCGCAAAAACAACGGCGCCCTGGGACAAGAAAATGCGCTTTACTCCGTAACCGGTATCGACAGCAAGAACACCCGTAAATCCAGCAACGACAAGTCCGTGAAAAAGATCTCTAAAAACATTTATCGGACAACTCGCTGCTGCACGGTGGCCTGTACCAGACAGCGTTGGCATATCATCGGCTCGCAGCAAAACTCGACCTGCATCTAGGATCTCTGCACGCCACTTTGTATCTTCGGTTGGAGTAGGAGCTCCAATTACGACCAGATTATCATCCTGTTGAATTACGGTAGGGCTTGCAGAGTTCATATTCTATCCTTCCATCAAATCTAGATCGCAACTTCAGCTAATCTTGCCGCCAGTCGGCAACTCAATCACCATCCTCGTCCCACGTGGTTCATTGCTCAATACTCTTAAATATCCACCGTGATCAGTAATTATCTGAGCAACAATCGCTAAGCCCAGTCCAGTGCCGCCGTCCTTAGTCGAAAAATATGGCTCGATGACTCGATCACGCAGATGTTGAGGAATCCCAACCCCATTATCTATGACCTCAATCCGAACAGTGCTTAATCCAGGGAGCAGCATTGACTTAAATGCCACATAGCCCTGTGCGTCACCATCGATAAGCGCTGCGATGGCGTTATCAGTTAAATTCACAAATACCCGGTTCATTTGGTCACGATCCAAGGGGAATTCAGGAACACTACCAAGACTAGACGTATCGATTCGAACATGTGGATAACTCATCCGGTATAAACTGGCGACATCTCCAATCACTTGATTAATATTTGCCATTTGCGGCTTTACTTGAGGTAATCGTGAGAACTTTGAAAACTCATTGACTAAGTCCCGTAAAGAATCGACTTGCTTTAGGATAGTCTGCAAGCATGACTCAAATACTTCCAGATCTTCTCCGGTAAATTTCTCGGGAAATCGCCGCAACAATCGCTGAGCACTCAGCTTGATAGGAGTTACGGGGTTTTTAATTTCATGCGCGATGCGCCTAGCTACTTCCCGCCATGCCGCGATACGCTGGAGCTTTACCTGCTCAGTAGCATCATCGAATACTAGTATAGTACCAAGATCCTCACCGCTCTCATCGGCAATTCGCGCACCGTCGACCAATAAAGTCTGCGGTCGGTCAGAAATCATTACTTCTAACTGCGCACTGTACAGGTCGTGATTAGCTAATCCATCAACAAGCGGCTGCCAGATTGCCGAATAAAGGTCAGGGCCGAAGCCGTCGCGTGCCGGTCGACCAATCAGCTTCGAGGCATTCAACTTGAGAATTTGTTCCGCAGCATTGTTTACCGTTGTGATCTGGCCCTTTTTATCAAATGCAATAACTCCGGTTGTAATGCTCTTAAGGATCACCTCCATGTATTTACGGCGTCGATCAAGCTCCTCGTTACTATGCAACAATTGCACGCGAGCTTGCTCCGCCTGAGAGCGATGCCGCTGCAGGTCCTGAGTCATCAGGTTGAAAGAGCGCACTAGTTGACCGGTTTCATCCTCAGTCCTGGCGGTTAATGCCACCCCGTAATTGCCTAAGGCAACCTCGCGCGTACCTTCCGCAAGCGCCCGAATTGGATCAGTAATCCCACGTGCCACGTAAAAACCAAGCCACACTGCTGAAAACAACACCAACAGGGTCATAACGATCAAAAGGATCAGGTAACTCAGCTTGATTAGTTGAGCACCGGGCCTCAGATTAGCGAAGCTTCTTTGGATCGTCTCAATACTTTTCAACATCTGAGTTTCAAAGCGAGTTTCGGTAACAACAACACCAATAAGCTGTCTCTTAGCGGCCTGAAAAAGCGGTGCTGCTCCCTTTACTACATCCTGCTGTGCCTCACCGACAACTGCACTTGCAGACTGCATACCGGGCTCTCGGCTAAACCGGTCTAAAACCTCACTCACAAACGGATCGACTTCAATCTTGCCACTATCGCCCACAGTACGACTGGCCCAAACCAAGCGTCCGCCGCGATCATAAACTTTGACATTGTCTAAACCATACTGGGCCTCAAAGCCGTCCAGTAAATGGCTAGGCACATGTAACCAATTCATCACAGGTAGTTTTTGGTCCAAGAGTGTCGGCTTTAGCCTTTGGACAGCGACACGCGCCAAACTTTCAAGGCGCCTTTGATCTTGGCGATAGACGCGCTCACTAACCTGACGCGTCTCTTGCATTGTGGCCCGAACTTTATCAGAAAACCATTCGTCGAAACTGTTAACAATGAATCGTGCGGAAACATAAAAGAAGAGTATGGTCGGTGCTAACGCAAAAAATACAAGAGTAGCAACTAATTTAGTACGTAAATTTGAGCCAAATACACCGCGACGGCGCTCGACCACCAATTTAGCCACATTGCGGAAAAGCAAGAAGCTAAGAACAAGAATGAGAATGACATTTAAATTAATTAGACCGAAATAAATAACGGTCGTGACGAAGTCCTGGTTCTTTGCAAAAGTCTCACTAAGCCCAAAAAGCCGTGTTTCCAGACGTGACAACAGTACAAGCACCACCGTTGTCAGTACTATGGCTGCGAACTCAACGATTCGCCGGCGTTCGGCGGCCGCCTTCGGCGCCATTTACTGTATCACTCCATAACTTTGAGCGGAATCGCGGCGAAAGCGCGCTTATCGCGCTCGATCCGGATTTCGTAATGCCCTGGTTTTGACATCGGCACAATATGAAACTGGACATCCTTGTCGTCACTCAAATTAGTTACAACGCGGTTAAGCTTAAACTGATCCGAGGCTTTCACTATCAATTCTTGGCCATCTCGCAGTACCTGAGTCTTACCGTTAACCTTGACCTCTGCGTAACGAAAGGCAGGATCTACCAAGCGCAAGAAAGCAGCGCCGTGTAAACTATCCCCGGTCATTGCCAAGATGGACCAGACCTCGCCCTTGCGTCCTTCCGAATACCATGGACTCAATTGATTAGTCCGAAATTCAAAGCCACGATCATCACCCAGATGTTTGCTAGGGCTCTTAAAGCCAATGACATCAACCTGGCCAACTGGAATCGCCTGAGTCACCAACTTGGCCTCAACCACTTCGAGCAGGTCACCACGCATCACAGTTAGTTCGGCACCTTCCCTCAGAAAAATTGGCTGCCGGTTGACCTTGATAACAAAATAATCGAGGCGCTGCCCGCCGGATGCCACGGCCCTAGCATGGGTCTGCAGCTGCGGCCGCACCCAAGCCGGCATTAATGTGAGGGTCGCACCAAAAAAGGCGTTAAACGCCAATTTAGGCAATATTCTCTTTAATAGTTTGCTCATATAGATCCCCATGCCCACAAGTCTACCATGTCCGTCATCCGACAGCACATTTGGCTTATTTGCCTCGGTGAGTAATTCAGGTTACCTTGTGCTAGCTGATCATAAAGCGGCTATGCAAGGTAAGCTTGAAGAGATTCTAAAGGAAAGTTAAAGGCATGATACTAGACCAGACCACGGTCGATAGATTTGCCGAAAATCTCAGATCTCGCGGTAAGCAGCCAGCGACTGTGGAATCTTACTGTCGCGACGCCCAGGGGTTCCTGGAGTATCTTCAGCGCTGTCGCCTAAGCCCAACTCAGATCGAACCAGTCACTTTGATAGCCTACCAAGAATACCTTCGCGGAGATTTAACGGAACGGGATAATTCCATTCGACGCACGGTCATTGGTATTCGGCAGTTCTTTCGATTTTTGCACGAATCGAGGTTATTACAAGGCTCACCCTTTGACAGTGTGCCCATCCCTCAGCGGGATGACCGAATTCCTAAGAGTCTTTTAGCTGAAGCAATAGACCGCATATTGACGCAAGCACAACGCGGGGCACCCCCTTGTAAAGGCGCCCGCGACGCAGCCCTGGTTGCTCTGCTTGCATTCGAAGGAATCAAGGCGAATGAGCTGATTGCTCTTCGTTGGCGAGATTTGCTCTCGGAGACCGACACAAGCAGCCTGCACATTGGAGGTTCTAGGGCTCGATCCATCCGCCTTGGGACAAAATCTCATGAACTACTGCTTAATTATCGGAAGCATTATCAGTTAATTGACCATCCAGTTATAAAAAGCAGCCCCGATAAGCACA
>CAIWTN010000024.1 GCA_903915625.1 uncultured Pseudomonadota bacterium
ACCAAATTCGATATTAATGCAGAAACCAAGGGCGGTCAGATTCGTGGCATTGGCCTGGCCTTAAGCAGCATCAATTCGGTTACCGACTTTCGTAGCGCCTTTGTCTACAGCGGCAGTGACTTACGGCAAACTGCATCGGGTTGGCAGCCAGCCGCGGGCCTAGACGTCAAACCGATTAGCGTCAAATCCCAAATTGATCGCAGCATAAACTGGAACATCGATTTAGCAGCACTCAAAGAGAATCTAGCTAAAATCGAGACCACCGCGCCAAATGCCGACGCCAATGTCGGCGCCTTTGTCGGACAGGCGAAAACTCTGGTCGGCAACATGGCTAGTCTGAACAATCCGCTGCAATCCTCACTTCTACTCATCAACATTGGTTACAACGCGTTCCGCGGCCTTTGCGGCGAAGACGTCGAAAAATGCAAAGTCTACACAACCAAAGACAGTAAAAATCAGGCTCTCAAAGATGATCTTGCCGATCTAATTCCGAGCTCGGAGACTAATGAGCTCCTGCGCCTCGCCATGATCCGCAGCGTCCAAGGAGTACTAGATAGCCTCTTCACACAAACTAATGCAGATCAAATTCGCAATAAATTTGAGATTAATTAAACTGCGCTGAACTTGTCGAATGTTCGTCTGACTTACTGCCTTTATTTTTGCTTTTAGGGAGAATCAAATGTCCGGGCTTAAGCATTATGTCATCTTGCTGTGTAGTCCCGCCTTACTTCTTGGTGGATGTCGCGCCTCGCGCAGCTCTCAGTCCAAGGACGTCGTTCCATTTAATGTGGGAGACGTAGAACCAGTATTGGGGCAAGGCTACGACTCTCTCGTGCAGGAGCTGCGAAATTCGCCCAATTGCATAAGTGGCACACCGGCAAAAGTTAGTAGTGCGGCCAGCCAAATCAATCTCGGGCAAAACACTTCTAGCGACAGCCTGATGCGCGAGTTTTCCGGCGAAGTTAAGGGCACAGCTAAGTCTGTATTCCTCGACGTTGGTGCTGCGGCAGGATTTTACCGCTCCCTCAATCGGAGTAGTAGCGCCTGGAATTTAGTTTATGCCGTTCGCATAGACAGCGGCAGCGAACAACTCCGCGCCGTCACGTTGAGTGATGCTTCAAAGGCGTTGGCAACACCGGCGCTGCTACAAACTTGCGGTGACGAATACGTAATGCAAATCAATCGCGGCGGCCTGCTTTCGATCACGCTTAACCTAGACTTCACCAATGAAGAGAGCCGCCAGAAATGGCAAAGTCAAATCAAACTCAGCGGATCTTGGCCCGAAGTTTCGAAAGAGCTTAGCCGCAAAATCGAAAATAAGGCCATGGACGGCACGCTCACCATTAAAGTCAACCAACTGGGCGGCACACCTAACCAATCTCTACTCGCTGTGCGTAGCTGCCCACTTAGCACCGTCGAGGAATTCAATACTTGTAAACAGCGCGTTGATGAACTCATGGCCTACGCCAGCACTGACTTTCCAAAACAGGTTGATAGTAACCCGGCTGTACTCAACTTCGTGACAGCTCCGCTTCGTAATCTAGGTGTAGCAGGCCTACCCACCGTCAGCGACGAAGTCTTGAAAATAAGGGCAAATCTCGAAAAACTAAGACAGGATTCTCTCGAATTGGAAGCGGCGGTAAATCTCGCCAAAGAGAAAAACGTCGATATGGACCAATCCATGGTCAACGCCGTGACTGCCAACCGCGATCAAATCAAGCAAGTCGCTAAGAGCTGCTTCAATTATAGCTTGAACTCAGGAACTCCTGACTTTGGCGCCTGCGTCGCACAAAGTAATCAGTTAAAGGCGAACCTCAGACCAATCAACCGCGCCAGCCTAGATGTCAACGAATTGGCCGTAAACGCTGACAGCGAGGTTGGTAACTCGGTAGTAAACGGCTCGACTGACAACATGACCATCGTTTACAGCGTCGGTGATAACCGCAGTTGGGACTACGGCAAGAAAATTCCCGTTGGTATCGATGGCATTCCCACCGATGGCAGCAGCGCTAATCTAAGCTCTAATGCACTGAGCACCAGCGACAAGTTGGGCAGCTTACTGGTGCGAGAAGGTCAAAGCTACCGTCGCGCCGACAGGAGCGGTCGAGTTGAGATTGCTCCAGGCGAATCGATTAGCTTCGTGATCAATGATGGCCTTGGCGACTACGGTGACAACACCGGCGTGCAGCAAGTCTACTGGCGGTGCGTCAACTGCCGCGACGGCGATCAGCAGCGTTTGACCTATCGCCTGCGCGTCAAGGCATCCGATTCAAACGGCTCCATCTACTCGCGCCAAGCCGATCAATCCGGCGTCTTTCACATCGCTGCCTACGGCAAATGGCGGTCGAGCAAATTCAACGCCTTCACCGACCCCCAAGGCAACAACAAGGCCTGCGGGTCGAGCTGCCTACTAAGCTCCGCTAACAGCCAATCTCTGGTCATGAAGCAAGGCGACACCGTTACTCCTATCGGCAAAGAGGCCAAGACCGGCATCAAACCTAAGGAACGAGCTTACTTTCTAATGAACGACGGCAGCGGGGGATACGGCGACAATCAGGGGGAAATCGAGATCATCCTCCAGTGCATAAAGTGCGACAGCCTCAAAAGCCACAGCCTGATCCTCGATCCAGAAGAAAACGAAACCTAAGATTTCCGTAGGTTGCAGCCGCCCCCTCGGGCGGCGCCCACGTCTCGATTCCATGGCCGTCACAAACGTCTTGAGTCGGGCGCTTAAAACAGGAATGATCGGCAGGCTTTAGTGTTTGCAAGATAGTGGTTGCAGGAGCAACGGCTAGGCCGAGCAAACTGCGCTCAAGAACTAACTCTGAGGAGTGACACGGTGCTATCTCTGACTCGCGGATTGACCTTTGATGACGTCCTTTTAGTACCTGCATACAACGGCATCAAGTCCCGTGGGCTTGTAAGCACCAGTGTCAAGATCGCAGGCCACATCTTCACAACGCCGCTGGCCAGCTCCAATATGGACACCATCACCGGTGTCGACATGGCGAAATTTTTCGCTGCCGAGGGTGGCCTAGCTCTCCTGCACCGTTTCGTCTCGATCGAAGAAAACGTCGCCATGTTTAAGGCTGCAGGCAACCCCAAGCACGTTGGCTTCTCGATCGGTATCGGTAACGACGGCCTAGCGCGCGCCGAGGCCCTGATTGCTGCCGGCGCCGAAATCGTCTGCGTCGACGTTGCCCACGGCCACTCTAAGGAAGTCAATCGCACGATCCGCAATCTGCGCCAAAGCTACCGCGACAACCTCATGATCATCGCCGGCAACGTAGCCACTTATGCTGGCGCAGACTACTTAGCGGCTGCCGGCTGCGACGTCATCAAAGTCGGGATCGGCAGCGGTTCGGTCTGTACCACGCGTATCAAGACCGGTTTTGGCGTGCCGCAGCTGACTGCAATTGTGGAATGCTGCAAAGTCGACCGCCACATCATTGCCGACGGTGGCATCCGCCAACCAGCAGATGCGGTGAAAGCACTCGCAGCTGGTGCCGACATGGTCATGCTGGGCGGCATGCTGTCTGGTACCGATGAAACTCCAGGTGAGTTCTTTGAGCGCAAGACTGTGGCTGGAGACGTACACAAATTTAAGCGTTTCCGCGGCATGGCCTCACGCGAAGCCCAAGAAGACTTCATGGGCCAGATGCAGGAATGGAAAACAGCCGAAGGCGTAGCTCTGGAAGTCAGGGCTAAAGGACCAGCTAAGGCTATTATTTCGGACTTAATGGGCGGCATCCGCTCAGGCATGACCTACTGCGGCGCCCTAGAAATTCGTGATCTCAAGCGCAAAGCTCAGTTCATGGAGATCACGACGGCCGGTCGGGCAGAAGGCTCGCCGCATGCAACCGAGCGTTATTTGTAATAATGATCTGGCGCGAAAGCGCCAGACGCCCTCCTCTGACTCTATATAACTCTCTATAAAACTCATCCCTTTCTTACCTATTCCTCACCAGCACTCAACTATAGCTAAGTTGGAAATAGCCTCTGACTATGAGGATTACTATGATTCCGGCAAGTATAGGTGCTGATAGCCCGAGAGTAAAAACTGGAATCTCAGGATTTGATCAAATAACCCAAGGCGGACTGGTGCAATCGCACCTTTATCTAGTCAAGGGATCCCCTGGAAGCGGAAAAACTACTCTAGGTTTACAGTTTCTACTGGAGGGATTACGCGAAGGTGAAGTTTGCCTTTATCTCACCCTCTCAGAAACGACGGATGAATTGCTCGATACGATAAGATCTCACGGATGGTCACCCGGCTCACTGATAATTTATGAACTGTTCTCACGCGTCGAATTTCCACCAACTAGTGACCAATACACATTCTTTCACGCCTCAGAAATCGAACTCACGCAAACGATGGCCAGATTAGAGGAGACGATCGAGAAGACACGTCCACAACGTATCATCATTGACTCGTTAACTGAGCTGCGCTTGATCACAAGAGATCCATTACTTCTGCGCCGCCACCTAGCTGCCCTTAAAAGTTATTGCATGAAAAATGCGATAACTGTGCTCATGCTTATTGACTTACGCACTAGCAACAGACAATTAGGGCTGCAGACTCTTGCGCATGGTGTGATTCATCTTGATCAAGTAAACAATCAGTTCGGTGGTCTACGTCGCCGCTTCAAAGTGATCAAGTTGCGGGGCTCAGATTTTCTTGGCGGCGTTCATGATTTTATCATCCAGAAAGGCGGAATTAAGCTGTTCCCGCGCTCATATTACATGCATCCTCAGCTAGAATTTGAGCATGAGAACATCTCCAGCGGCCTCGAGGACTTGGACCATATGCTTGGCGGAGGAGTGGATCGTGGATCCGCAACTTTGATCATGGGTCAGGCCGGCGTCGGCAAGTCAAACATCGCAACGCAATTTGTCTGGCAGAGTGCGCACCTAGGCAAACGATGCTCTGTTTTTATCTTTGATGAACAATACAGAACCTACTTAAAGAGAGCCTCTGGCCTCGGTCATGATTTACAAGGATTCATTGACCAGGGCCTAATCACCATCGAGAAGGTCGAACCAAGCGCTCTGTCACCCGGAGAATTTATCAACCTCGTTCGCACCGCCGCCGACGCAGGCGGTGCGCAAGTCATCGTCATTGACAGCTTAGATGGCTATATGAATGTGATCCCAACAGAAAAGTTCCTCATGATCCAACTTCATGAATTGATGAGCTATCTTTCGAACCTTGGCATTACGACGTTTTTAACTACAGCGCAGCACGGCTTAGTCGTCAGCTCGGTCCGCACGGGACCCCGTTTAAGCGTAAGTTTTCTCGCCGACTCCGTCATCTTGCTGCAATATTTTGAGGCTGCGGGAAGGATAAGAAAAGCGATTTCCATAGTTAAAAAACGCACTGGAGCTATCGATAATTCTATTCATGAATTGGCATTTATCGATGGCAAAGGTCTCAGGATCGGTGCCGCATTAAATAAATTTCAGGGCGTTCTCACTGGTGTACCGACTTATCTTGGCCCCATCCACGAATTATTTGAGGTGGAGGGATCCAATGATTCCCTTACAACTTCCAGCCCACACTGATCGAACATTAGTTCTAGCATCCTTAGCAAAGGACACAGAACTAACATGCCAGATATTAGAGGCTGCCAATATCCATTGTGAACCTTTATCTGATCTCAATACCCTAGATAACGCTATCGAACAAGGAGTCAGCGCTCTAATTATCGGATCTGAGATGCTCACTACCGATATTTTAGAGAGTCTTAAAACATCTCTGTCGAAACAGCAGCCCTGGTCTGACCTTGCCGTGATTGTGCTCACAGGATCAGGGAAGTACCAGATTTCGCCATCTGCATTGCGTCAGGTTTACGAGGCGTTACACTACGTCACTATTTTGACCCGACCTATACTGGTGTCACACTTCGTATCTACAGTGCGAGGTGCCGTGACTGGACGTAGGCGGCTTTATGATGTTCGTGCCCTCATGGCTAGGCATACTCAAGAGCTGATCGGCAGAAAGTCTGTCGAGGCATCACTGCGCCAAACACTCCAGGAGCTAGCCAAGTCAAAAAACGAAGCCGAGGCTGCCAACCGAGCAAAAACATCGTTTCTCGCCAATCTCAGCCATGAACTACGCACCCCACTCTGTGCGATGTTGGGTTTTGCTGAGTTACTGAAGGACCCCACTCTCAGCCACGAAGATCGCATCAGTTACGTTAATATTATATTTCGAAATGGCCATCAGCTTGTGACATTAATTGATGATATTTTGGACCTTTCCAAAATCGAAGCCGGCCATCTGCAGATCGAACATCTATTGGTGTCTCTCCCAATCTTGCTTTCAGACATTTCAAGTTCTCTTACCATAAAAGCCCGCGAGAAAGGTATCCAGCTTAGCTTCGAATCGGTCGGTAAAATCCCAGAGTCTATTATCTCTGATCCGACGCGGTTGCGGCAGATTCTTTTAAATATCATCGGCAATGCCATCAAGTTCACCGACCACGGCAGTGTCACAGTAAAGGTCGCTCACACGATTGAGCCAGAACCCTTAGGCGGGCGCCTCACCTGCACGGTGGAGGACACAGGATGCGGCATTATCGCCGCGGCAGCCGACAAACTTTTCATCCCCTTTAGTCAGGCGGATGTATCTACGACCCGTAAATTTGGCGGCACTGGGCTAGGACTGGCGCTATCCCGTCGACTTGCCAGATCGCTCGGTGGTGACGTGACTCTGGCCGCTACGGAGCAAAACAAAGGCAGTACCTTTTTTGTCACCGTAGCGGCTCCTATTCCTAAAGACATAACTCCCCTTGCGTGTGAGCATCCCAATGCACCAACGGGCACTGTACCCGCAGTTCCCGCACTCAAACCACTTACCGGAGTGCGCGTTCTGTTGGCCGAGGATGCCCCCGATAGCCAATTACTGATCGAACGGTTTCTTCGGATAGAAGGCGCTGAGGTTGATCTCGCTGAGGACGGCGCCGAGGCCGTAAAAAAAGCAACAGCCAATCACTACGACGTGATCCTGATGGATATTCAGATGCCCATTCTAGATGGATACGGAGCGACAGCAGCACTGAGAGGCCAAGGTTACTTAGGGCCTATCATTGCCCTAACAGCTCATGCCATGCCTGGAGAGTGCGAGAAATCCATACGCGCTGGGTGCGATCACCACCTAATTAAGCCTGTTGATCGCAAGCTCTTGATTCAGACTGTCAGCCGCTATAGTGGCCAAAACATAAGAGGAGCGCCCTCCAAGATGCCAAGTACAGCGGTAGGAGCAACGACCTTGACGGGGGATCTTCGCGCCACGGATCAGCGACAATAATTTAAGCGACTTCATGAGACAATTGCTCAGTGTCGGTGGCTGACACTTCGGCATAGTTGGCCACTAACGTCTCGAAAAGAAAATCCCTCTGGTCCTTACTGCTCCCGACGATTTTAACGCCATGCTGATAAGTACCTGGCAGCGAAGACTGGCGGCTCCAGCGGACTTCGATCGTCAACTCATCGACAAAATGAGACCTAAGTGATCCGACTAGCGCAGAGTCTGCAAGATTGACTTTAACCAAGAGTCGGGCCTGCCGACCAAATTGCCTGTTGGATAAGACGCGAAAGCCAAATCGTGATACATCCTGAATGAGGAGTTCATCGTCGCCAGCACGTAACGCAATCGAACTACCGCTGCGGACATGATAGCGTTGATCGCGCGTGTGGATTCCCAAATTTTGAAAGTATGCGCGTTCTGCCAAACGCAAATCTTCTACTCTATTGCGGAAAGGGTCGTACTCGTAACTAGTTACTAGCTCGGCTTTATGTTTAATCGAAATACTGACTCGTGAGAACTCACTCGCCCCATATCCCAGAGTGCGCAGATGCTCGTAACAGGTCTCGCTCAACATCAGTTTGAAGGGTGAGCAAGCTGCCTCAAGCCTGCTAGAAAAATTGACGCCAGCGCCAATCATCGTAAAATCGATGCGTGTGGCACCGCCTATATTGCCGAGCAGCATTTTAGAAGAATGCATGCCGATACGGACGGGCATGACTAAGGGATTTCTTCCTTCGCCAACTGCTTTTAAAGTAGAGGATACCGTGAGCTCCTGGATTTTTCTCGCTGCTAAAAATGCTCGTCGCGTATTACTCTCAGGCGTCTCTCCCAGGCGGTAGCCAAAAAAGCACAAGAGGCCGTCACCAAGCGACCTATCGATGTTGCCACCAAGGTCACGGATGACAGCAGCAATCTCACCAAGTCGCCTGGACAGGTTATCGAAGACCAGTCGCGATGGCAGGGGCGCAGATAGCTGCGAGAAGGCAACTATGTCGATAAACATGATAACAACTTCAGCTTCTTCAATTGCCGAGGGCAAGTGCCCCGCCACGCTGCCACTTGCAGCCACGGATTGTGCTTCTTTCTTGATTTGCTGAATTAGCTGACTTTTCTTCGCGCGGATTTCTTTGAAGCGCAGAGCGACAGTGGAAGAAAAGTATATACTCGCGCCGATAACCCCAAACTGAAAGAACATCGTGCGCATAAAATGCGCCTGGATCAGCTCGTACCAGGTGACCATACTGATGAGCAACGGTGCTACGAAAATCGTGATACCTAACTGATATTCCCTCACAATTTTTAAGTCCTGTTGTCTCATCGTCGCATACCGATTAGCCACAATCGTCGCAATCATAACGATATTCAAAAAAAGCGGACGTTGCGCCGAACCAATCCAAGGCAGCAGGGTCATGGACGCTGCTGCAATTGCACCTAATCTACGATGTGTTGCCTTGATGTCTCGATTTATCACGCTAAGTTGATAAAAACCCGCCTCAAATAGACAAATACCGAAGATAGCCAACGCTACCCACTCGGAGGTGATCAGCGAGTGCAGATTATGATCATAGGCGAGGATGGGAAATATTCGCTCAGCCATACCTGAGGCAGTAAATGCCACTCCAACTATGCCAAGGATGAAAATCGCAAAGTAATGATAGACGATTTGCCGTAACATCAATCCGACCGCAAGATTATAAAGCAGGATCGCAACATTTGCTCCGACGAGAGCGCCAACCAATAAGTCGAAACGTTTCCTTTGGTCGCTATAGTCTTGGGATGTCATGATACTGGGTCGAGGCAGCCGCGCGCCTAAAATAGTGCTATGGGCATACAGATCTAGGGAATTCTGCGAACTGGCCGCGAACATAAAGGCGCCAGGTAATTCGGCGTTGTCGAAGTGAATTTCATGGTTACTTACGTTCGTTGCACGCTCTGTCTTTCTTGCTGACGGGACGTAGCTGTCTATAAGGACGCCGCCTTGCACTAGGTAGTATTCAATGTCTCGGTGCATGGGGAAGTTAATTTCGGCGACTAAAATTACTTTTTTGCCGTTTCTTTGCGCCGGGATTTGCACCTTGGTCCAGGCTTCTTGCGGGCCATTTAATATCTGCAACCAGGATCTGTGGTCAGTCCGGCTCCAATTATTAGACGGTAACCTCTGTATGTCCTCTATCGATTGCTTAGTCGCACCCGCTGCACTCCAGTACCAAGTATCTATATCGCGAATTTGCTCGCCTTCTATAGGAGGCAGATAAATTCCAAGTAGAATAAAGACTATCACCGCAAGATGGCTTATCGGGGTCAAAAAGATATTTTTTAGCAAACCTTTCTGCACTTATGCCACCCGCTCCTGCAGTTCACCATTGACGGTTGTCAGGATCTTGAAGAGAAATTCCCATTGAGCGGGATGCCCCCCAATCACCTGAACCCCGTGGTCATAGTGATCTCCAACCTTTCGACTCCACTTCACTTCCACCTCGATACTGCGCAGACCGTGGCTTTTAAGCAAATCATTAGACGCCGCATCCTGTGTATCAATGGCAAGATTAATCACAGCCTTCTGCGCCAATAAAATCGGTCCGCGCAGCAAGAAGCCTTGCATGGAGTAGTCTTTGAGTTGCAGTACGCCGTACTGCGAAGTCATCAGCACAGGCCGATGGTCGCTAAAGCTGTGTCGGGAGTGCCTTACCTTAGCTCCAATCCGATCCATAAAATCTTGGTTTATTTCGATGAGTTGCTTCATATTGTCAGCATGTGGGTTCACTTCGAAAGCTGCCACAAGTTCTAGTTGATGCTTAACGGCAATCATAACTGGGTCGAATTCCTTGGCGCTGATACCCGCTGCGATTAGAGCATCTCTCGCGTCGGAGCTCACCATGATGCGATATGGCCCGCAAGCAGTCTCCAGCCGATTAGCGAAATTCACTCCGTTGCCGACCATGGTGAAGTCCATGTGGGACGTAGTTCCCATGTTGCCTATCGTTACTTTGTCTGTATGGATGCCGATGCGCACGGGCAGGGGTACTCTATCCTCTCCTTTTTCACGTAATTTCAGTGAATCAGCCAAGTATTTGCGTTGAATCATGAGCGCGGCTTGGTACGCCTGTTTGACGTGTTGGGCAGTCCGCCCCTCGGAACGATCGTAACCGAAAAAGCATAGCATTCCGTCGCCCAGAGACCGGTCAATGGTCCCCCCAAACTCGAGAATGATACGAGACATGTCTTCGAGCCTTCGCGATATCTCAACAAATATTTCCTCAGGCGCCACAAGCTCGGCCAAGCGTGAGAACGAGGCGATGTCGACAAACATGATGGTGACGTTCAAGTCGGTGACGTCAAATTGATCGCTGAAAGTTTCATCGAGATAAGCATTCAATTCTGTTTTAGGTCCATGATTAGATAGCGCTGCCTCGATTCTTTCATGTTGCTCGTCAACATCAGCGACCTGACGCACGATAGCAATAGAGAGAAAGAAGGCTCCCCAGAGTGACCCCAGTAAAAAGACACCGTCCATACGCAGGATAGTTTTCGCTGTGATCGGAGCTAAAAATCCCTGCACTATCGCCCCTAAAAGCACTCCAGAAATTGCCAAAAAGAAGATGAAAATTTCTGGGATATGCAATTTGGGGAGGCAAGCAGCGATAGTGGGAATGGAAACCACCAAGGTTACGAATATCATCAGGGCTAGGGCCCAAGGCATGGGCATAAACACGGACATGCAGGCGGCTAACAGCGTGCCAAGCACCGTAAGTCGAATAAAGCGGTCGAGTTGGGGATAATTTTTTTCCAAATGTAGAAACGATTGGGTGAAATTCAAGTAGCCAGCAACGACGAGAAAGCACGATGCAAGCATCGCCTTCACCCAGAAACCAAATGATATTTCATTTAGACCCAAGACTTCTAAGACTGGCCCATTAAGAATAATGGCCAGTGCGAGAACACTGGCAAGAAACATGGCGTAGTGGCGGTAGGTGCTTTGACTGAGGTGGACCGATAGCACGAGATTATAAAGCATCAGACCGATGAGAGACCCGATTGAAATTCCTGCCACTAAATTCCTAAGCCAATTGACGTAGTGATCACGACTTTCGGCCCGCATGACGAGTGGGGTCACATAGAGAAAGGCGGCTGCAGTTCGGACATAGACCGCGCGGGCGCGGCTTGGATGCTGCTCTAAAGTCAGCGAGTGCCTCGCGGATTTAGGTTGGTCAGTCGCAGACGGCCGATCCATACCGGTCAGCACACTCGACACTACGCGTGCATTTTCGACCAGATAGAAATCGATTTCAGAGAAAAACAACACCCCCGCATCAACAACTAAACGTTTAGGCGCAGTTCCAGCTGCGGGCGGAATTTTAATGCGGCGCCAAATCTCCGTAGCACCAGATCGGATATTTCTATAGTTACCAGAATTCTTCGAGCTCCAACTTAGCTCGGGGAGCTTTAATACCTCGTCTATCGATGTCACCTGATGATCTGTTTCTAAATCCTCAACGGGAAAGCTGGCCAAGTCTGGGGCATCAAGGTCAGGCGTGAGAAGCGCAACGGCGAGAAAGATAGGTAGCGCAATCATCGCTAACGCTAATCGCCATTTGTTGTTCCTCTTTGTATTCACTTCTTGCCCTTATGGAACCTTCGGTTACGCCATAAGAGCTATCGGTTACATGCTCGTGAAGTCTTAGCTGCTTTCAAGCGACGCCTCGAATGGTATGGTAGTTTGCGTCGTTTTTGGAAGATTACCAATATCAGTGACAGGAATGCCGCGATCACGAATCCTACCAAGGTCGGTACGACTGCGCGTTGCCTCAGCACCCGCTCGCCAGGTACGATTCACCATTTCAAACCTGGAGCTGCCTTGCGGACGGTTTTCTATAAACTGGCGATGCAAAGATTGCGCACCCAAAAGAAAACCAAAGAATGAATCTGCGCGTTTAAAAAATTTCGATGACTGTGGCGCGATCTTCCAAACAGCCTCCACAGGCTTCAAAAATTGCTTATTAAATATTTGCGTCCGCTTCAGACCCGCGTCACCCATCAGGTCTTCGACTATCTCACGTCCGCGAGGCGTCTTGTTAAAGGCCAGCCAGTTATTGGAGAAAAATGGATGCTTATGCTCGTTCCTTACGCAAGCGGGCAGCAAACCGTCGACCGCGTTTCGCAGCAAACTCTTCTCGCGGAGGCGGTCTATATCGAGAAAGTACTCAGGCGGAATCTTAGCGGCAAAATTGAGTAAGTCACGGTCGAGAAAAGGCGTCCTACATTCGACCGAGTTAGCCATCTCGACCCGGTCGCCTAAAGTCGGGATCACATACCCCGACATCTGAGCAAAGGAGATGGTTCGAGTGACGTTGAACGGATGCAGCAGCTTGACTTCGTCGCGAACAAAATTCTTGGCAAAGATTGCGTCCGGTTGATCGTTAGCGCCAAGCCCCAGGGCATCGCGATTGAAAACCAGAGGTAAATATTTGCGAGAATAACGCGCTCGCATCTGGTGGTAGCTGGGATAACCTAAGTTCCACGGACTCGACTTCCATGGAATGTCGTTATCCCAAAGTAGGCCTCGCGACCTATAATCCAGCTTCTCAAACTGAGTCATTAACCGACGCGCTCGCTTACGATCCGCTGGGCTAGACGACGCAAGCAAAAGCCAAAGGGACTCGAGCTTGAAATAAGGGTATCCACCAAACACTTCGTCAGCACCCTCGCCCGTCTGACAGACCTTGACACCCTGCTGCCGCACGAAACGCGACAGCATTTGTTTGGCAATGGCGCTGGGATTCACTAGGGCCAATTCGGTATGATAGATGGTCTCGAAATAGTGCTCGCTCATTGCTTCCATGGAGCAATTGAGCGTCGAGAAGCGAAGGCCCAATTGCTGCGCGATGCGCCTTGATAGATCTGACTCATCATAAACACTGTCGCCAAATCCAATATTGAAGGCCTGAACGCCACGGTCCTGCTCAGCCATCAAGGCAGCCACAACTGTGGAGTCAAGTCCGCCGGAAAGATAAACCCCGACATCGACGTCGGCCACCATACGGCGCCTCACCGCCTGACGTAGAAGCTGTAGAACGCCCTGTTCCGCCTCCGTCCGAGTCATGCTGTCGTTAATATCAAATTTCATCGTCCAATACGGCACTGGCTCTCCAGGCTTGTCATCCTGGACGATCAACATGTGCCCGGGAGGCAAACTGCTCACGCCCTCGAAGGGGCAATTGTCTGCCGGAATCACGCCAAGTAGCGGCCCGGTCAGATATTGATTGGACAAACGTCTTTCAACACGTGGGACCGCGAGAATAGCTTTAGCTTCAGAAGCGAAGAGAATCTCGTCATTCACACGGCGATAAAACAGCGGCTTTACCCCCATTCGATCACGAGCGAGCAGTAGCCGCTGCTGTTTCTGATCCCATATGGCAAAGGCGAACTCGCCATTAAGAAAATCAAAAAAATCCAGCCCATACTCTTGATACAGGTGGAGTAGTACCTCGGAGTCGCTATTAGTCCGGAAACTATGCCCTTGACCCTCGAGTTGCCGCCGCAAGTTTTTATAGTCGTAAATCTCACCGTTGTAGACCAAGCAGATTGATCCATCTTCACTAAACAGAGGCTGCTGACCACTGACGAGATCGATGATACTCAAGCGAAGGTGACCAAAGCTTATCCGAGCCTTATTGAGAGTAGCGAATCCGGCCTCATCAGGGCCACGGTGCACCAAAGTAGAGGCCATCAATTTAATGTCATCGACCTCTGCGCGAGCGCCGTTCAATTTCGCAATGCCAACTATGCCGCACATAAACATGCCTGCTTTGATTATTTTTTTCTGGAAAATTCGCCGGCCTACGGACGTAGACGGCCGATCTTAGGGCCAAAGCGTGTACACTTTTACTAAACAACTAGCAAGATAAAGACGAAAGCTTGGCATACAACGCCGTCGACTCGAATCAATTTCCATTTTAATATCAGACGCTTGCGGAAACGAGGCGTAGCATCGTCAGTCTACCGCGCCCTTCATCGCTGAGAGATCGCGGTTTAGCTTATTCCATCAGTCGACGCTAAGCAGCCCAAGAGACTGACGTTACTCTTCCACCTCAAAGTCATGGCCATAAAGCGTAAGTGATTTCTCGCCGCGAAAGGTGCTCCTCGATGCCGCGACCACAAAAGTTGCGGCACGCGCCTCACTCAGTTCGGTGTGAACTTCGTTAAAGAACATCACCTTTTGCGGTGCCGCACTTGCGCCGGCACGAATCATGACACAAGTGTGACGCGGCTCTCCCGTTTCCTTGTCGTTGAAGAAACGCGTAGATGCAATCTCAGCGCGCACGGCAAAGCGTGGCTCTTCAAAGCCGTGGCCGAATGGCTTAAGGCCGTCGAGCTCATCGGTGAGTGCTAGCGTCGCTAGTTCCGGAGCGATCTCGCAATCAAAGGTAATTTGGCTTTCCCAAATTTCTGGCTTTTCGTCCCTGATACCCTGCGCCACTTCCGTCAGTGCCGCTCGTAATTCCTCTTCATGCGCAGCAGGGAAGGTAAATCCCCCGGCGGCTGCATGGCCACCAAACTTAGTAAACAGCGGCCCAACTTTACTCATCGCTGCAGTCACATCAAAGCCGCGCAGCGACCGCGCCGATCCTTTACAGACATCATCCTTACGCTGAAACAGCCACACCGGACGCCAAAACTCCTCGGCGATCTTACTCGCCGCAATGCCTACTACTCCTGGATGCCAGTCACCGCCCAGAAACAATATCGGCGCATCCCCGTAGCGCATGGCCTCACGCCGCGCTGATTCCACAATCGAGCGCTGGATTTTCTTTCTCTGCTCGTTGCAGGTGTCCATGAATTCAATCAACTGCTTCGGATCGTCACCAATAAAAGCCTCAATGACTAGATCCGCATGCTCAAGACGGCCGACCGCATTGATGCGAGGACCAAGGCGAAAGCCGACGTCCTTTTCATCGACATCTTTGAGCGTCTGACACGCTGCCATGAGCTGCCTAAGCACAGGCCTTTTACTTTGCGACAGTGCGGCCACACCCAGCTTAGCCAGGCGGTGATTTACGCCATTGAGTGGCACCACGTCACAAATCGTCGCCATACCGGTAAGGGCGAGCAGATCTGTCCAGATGCTTGCGGGAGCTCCCAAACGTTCACCGAGTTTGCGCAGCAGGACAAAGGTAATGCCGCAACCGCACAGTTCTTTGTACATCTCATCCGGATGCATCTTCGGATTCAAGATGATGCAGTCGGGCATCTTCTCCGGCTGAATCACGTGGTGATCGGTACAGATGAACTCAACACCACGCTGACGGCAATACGCAGCCTCAGCATTGGCCGTGATGCCAGTGTCCATCGTGATGATGAGTTCGGCACCCTCGTTATCGATTAAATGCTCAATCGCTTTAAGATTGAGCCCGTAGCCCTCTTTAAATCGACACGGAATATAGTGAATAAAATTCTTGTGACCGAGAGCCTCAAGAAACCAAATCCACGACACGCAACTCATCGTTCCGTCGACATCGTAATCAGCATAAAGACCGATGCGTTTGCCATCGGTGATAGCCTTGGCAACGGTCTCGACCACAGCCGTGAGTCCGTAGTCACCGTAGGTCAACTGACTGATCGGCGTAAACTGCCGATTAGCTAGGAGAATGTCAGCCACCGCCGATAGGCTTGCCGGTCGTTCGCCAGACAGCGCCTGCCAGCGCTTAAACTTTCTCCCCACGCTACCCGCCTCCGCCCCACTGGACCTATTATGATTTACTCGAAAGTACAGGTAGCAACTACCGTCACAAATCCACTTCTTGCAAAGCCGCGATGGCCGTCTTTTGCGACGGTGTCAGATGGGTCGGAATCTCGAGGTCGACAATCACATGGCAGTCACCACGCGACTCTTTACCAGTGTGAGGAAATCCAAGACCCCGGAGACGGACCTTCGTTCCAGGTTTAACACCAGCAGGAATTTTCACCCGCTTAATGCCGTCCATCGTCTCGACTTCGCGAGCGGTACCGAGCAGAGCCTCAGATATCTTGAGAGGTACATGCGTGATTAAATCGTCGCCATCCCGCGTGAAAAACGGATGCGGCGCTACTTGCAGTATCACAAACAGGTCACCAGCCTGGCCACCGTATGGGGACGGCGCGCCCATGCCTGCTACCCGCAACCGGCCACCATCTTTAGCGCCCTTCGGAATACGAACCTTAAGCGAACGCTCGGTGCCGTCGCTGAGACGGAAGTTCACGGCCCGCTCGCCACCGCTGAATGCCTCGGCGAATCCAATCTGCAATGGGAACTCGACATCTTGGCCCTTCACCTGACGGCCACCGCGCCCGCCACCTGCTCGACCTCCACCTGGCCCCCCAAAGGGACTGCCGCCACCTGCAGCGGCGCCACCAAATATGCGGCTGAAGATTCCGTCGAGCCCGCTACCGCCGCCCATATCGAAATCCTGGAAGACCGAGCCGAAGTCGGTATTGCGGAAGATGTCTTCCTGCGAATACTGCTGATGGAAGCGAGAATCGCCGAAGGAATCGTATTGTTTACGCTTTTCGTCATCACTGAGGACAGCATAGGCCTCACTGATCTCTTTGAACTTATCTTCGGAAGCCTTATCGCCCTTGTTGCGATCAGGGTGATATTGCAGTGCCAACTTACGATAAGATTTCTTGATCTCGTCGCTGCTGGCGCCTTTGCTTAGGCCTAAAGTTTTATAATAGTCAGCCAAAGTTAGGTCTTTCGGCAAGGGTTAGAGCATGGCCTCAGTGTGAGAGCCCACCGGTCATTAATTCCTTCATTAACCTAAGACTTTGCCGCCACCTGTCAACCTCGGACGCAGCCAGTCGAGCTTGTCAAACTGCCTCAGAGTACTCGCCTCCGGTGCTACGCGGCGTGCCTCACCTATGCTAAACCACCGAAGATCCTTCGATTCCTCGGAGATCACCAAAGGCTGATTAGCATCGGCAACGATCAGATACCGGACATCATAATGGACATGCGCCGGCTCCCCTGGTCGCGCTGGGATATCGTGACAATCGAGATCCATGGGCACCGGCCGATTCAACATGTCGGTCAGGTTGGTGCCTGCCCCGAATATTGCGTGCCCAAAAGGCAGGAACTTCAGGCTAGTGAGACCGGATTCCTCCTCAGCCTCCCGCATCGCCACATCGTGCAGGTGAGGATGACCATCAGCATGTCCACCGAGTTGCAGCCACTTATTCAGCTTCCCGTGCAGCGTCAGCAGCACGCGCTTCAAATCTGCCGAGACCACAACCGCCGATCCGGTTAAATGCCCTTCAAGCGTAGCCCGTTCAAAGGCACCGGGAGTGGCACGAATAAACTCTACAAATCGCTTAAGGACGGCAGACTCTCTCGCATCGACATAGGGTGCGCCATGACCTGCAGCGTAGGACCAAACCTCTTGATAACTAGCAAGGGCGTCTAAAATATCATTGCGGTGCATCGCTCGCTCCCACTCTGTCATTTTCAACTCGGCGTCAGCCGACTGTATAGCAGTAGTGGAATATGGGGTCAGCCCCCAATTCTATGCCGACCACAATTTAACCGAAATACCCTGCAATCATGCCGATCGCAACACCACGCAAGTGACCTCTGCCGCCACACCGAAGCGCACAGGCGGCCCCCAAAAGCCGGTACCTGCACTGACGTAGACCGCCATCTGGTCGTGCTTATTGAGACCGCGGTGATAGGGATTGAACCAGCCCACAATCAGACTGATGGGAAATGTTTGTCCCCAGTGGGTGTGACCGCACAGCATCAGATCAAAGCCGGCAGCCGCTGCAGCGAAACAGCTTTTGGGCTGATGGGCGAGTAACACCTTGGCGTGGGGCTGCACATGGGACGGAGGAGCTGCCAATGCAGGTTCGGAAGCAAAGCCGGCGCCAAAGCGGGACGCGGATATATCAGGCACGCCACCCACCCAAAGGCTACCACAACCCACGTCTATCGCTCGCCCTTCATTATGCAGCACCGTCATGCCGCAGTCGCGCGCAGCATCGACCCACTCATGCGCGTTCCAATAGAATTCATGGTTACCAGTCACGTAGTAGACACCGTGATCAGCTTGCAACTGTCGCAGCGGCACCAATTCGTCACGCAACTTCGCCACATGACCATCACCGAGGTCGCCAGTGACGGCGATCAAACCCGGATTCAGGCTTTGCACTTTCCGCACGACGTCCTCAACATAGTCGGCCTTGATCAGCGGACCCACATGGAGATCGCTAATCTGGGCGATGCGGAATCCATCCAAAGCGGCAGGCCAATTGGGCAAGCGCACTTCCACAGTTCGGATGATTGGCCCGCGCCGCACGGTCGCGATGCCGATGCTGTTACCCACGGTGGTCACGAATAGTAAGGCCTGAGCTACGTAAGGAAGCGACACTTGCCAGCTTGCATCCCTTGGCATGAGCAAGCTAGCCGTCAGAACATAAAAATCGTTAGCTATGGCACCGAACCAAAGCGCGACCATCAACCCATAAGAACTGTAAATCCAAAAGCGCAGCCGAGGACGCTGCTCGATACCAAATACCGGCAACCAAACCGTCACTTGCAGCAGAAAAAGACCAAGCGCAACGGCCAAAAGTCCAGCCTGCACCGCCGGTGAGCCACCGCATGGCACGAGCAACCGGCTCCAGACATGAAACCACATCGCGCCCAAGGCCATACCACTGAGGAGAAGGAATCGACGATTCATGGTGTTTTTCCTGGCTAGATTATCGACAGCACTCAGATACCAGGCGTATATGAGCTAAGTTTGATCCACACTGAGCCGATTTTAATCTCCCCCTGCACTTGCACCAGCTGGCGCTGAGGGGTGTCCGTGGAGATCCACGCCCACACATCACCCTTTTGCTGGAGATCCTTTCCGATAAAGGTCTGGAGTTTAATTTTGACGGTATTGAAGGTCCCGGCCGGTACGGTCACCTGCTCCATCGCCACCGGTTCGGCCTCGAGAAACCAATTCTTTTCCGAAGTATAGACTAGAGCGCGCTCTTTGGTGCCGATTTGAAAATTCCGGGTGCGCAGATTGAACACCACGCCAAGGGCATCATTAGCCCCGTAAGCCAGATCATGACTGACATTATCCTCTGGCTTATCAGGGACTTGGATCCTCTCGTCGACGTGGCAGCGCTCATGATCGAAACTGAGCCACTTCTTCTGCTGGAAGCTACTACCGAAAAGCTTGCCCTCGTTTTGTTCCATGTAGAACTGAGTGACGCCGAAATCCCACGGCCGGGATACGGCCTCCATGGTTTCCTTAGCCACAAAGATCGACTTGAACCAGTCCCCAGTGGCAGCATCGATATGAAACACTCGCTGCCAGATCCCGTTGTGCCGACGCGGAGAGCGCACTTCAATGGTGGCATAGCCGGCTTTAATGCCGGACCAAGTTAGCTCGTAAGTCGCCGCCTCGCCTGCCTTAAAGGGGACGTTACCATAAACAGCAGAGCGTGATATTTCCGGTACCTTGGGAGGCGACTTCGGGCAATCGCCATCCGGCTTAGCCACGGCCAATCCCAAGACGGGATGCGCTAATACTGATAGGATTGCTGATACGATGAAGGCCTTCGTAGCCCATGAACCTAAACTTGCATCGATTCGCATTAGGCAAACTCGCAGAGCCATGATGATTTACCTCTTTTACGCATCATATCAATAGGAGCAGGTAATTCTAAAATTATATACCTGCACCGAAGCGATTGCCGTGATTGACTTTAATATCCCCACATGATAACGAAAATGCCTCTTGATTCATTACAGTATGCCGTAGGCTCAATGGGGGGCAAACGGTCTAAGGAGAAACACCCTAACATGCAGTTACAAGAAACCAAGATGACCGGCTTAGGCACAGTTAAGTGGGAAGATGAGGATTCGGATTTCGACCTCGACGGTGCAGGCAGTACAGATTTTGCCGACATGCTCGATGGTGCAACTGGTGGCGCTAACATCCGCGAAGGTACGATTGTCAAAGGCCGCGTAGTCCGCCTGACTGACGATCAAGTCATCGTAGACATCGGCCACAAATCCGAAGGCGAAGTGCCGCTCAGTGAGTTTTACGGCCCCGAAGGCCTGAAAGTCAAAGTCGGTGACGAAGTCGAAGTGTACCTTGATACCTTCGAAGACAACGAAGGCGAGCTAGTGCTCAGCCGCGAGCGCGCTGAGATGCTGCGTGCTTGGGACCGCATTTCTGATGCTTACGATAAAGATGAGACCGTCGAAGGTGTCATCATGGCCCGCGTCAAAGGCGGCTTGTCCGTCGACATCGGCGTCAAAGCTTTCTTGCCAGGCTCACAAGTCGACCTGCGCCCAGTGCGCAACCTCGATAAACTGATCGGCAACAAGCTGGCATTCAAGATCATCAAGTTCAACAAAAAACGCGGCAACATTGTGCTTAGCCGTCGTATCCTCCTCGAGCGTGACCGCGAAAAACTTCGTGCAACGACTCTGGAGAATCTGCAGGAAGGTGCGATCCTCCGCGGTATCGTCAAGAACATCACCGATTACGGTGCGTTCATCGACCTCGGCGGCATCGACGGACTTCTGCACATCACCGACATGTCTTGGGGCCGGATCAACCATCCGTCGCAACTATTCGAAGTCGGTCAAGAAGTTGAAGTCAAAGTCCTCAGCTACGACGAGCAACGTCAACGCGTGTCCTTGGGCTTCAAGCAACTACAATCCGATCCATGGCTGGCAGCTGGCGAGAAATATCCCGTCAACATGCGCACCAAGGGCAAAGTGGTCAGCCTGACTGATTACGGCGCTTTTGTTGAGCTCGAGAACGGCATCGAAGGTCTGATTCACGTCAGCGAGATGTCCTGGAGCAAACGCGTTCGCCACCCATCCAAGATCGTGCAAGTGGGTGAAGATGTCGAAGTTGTGGTATTGGCTCTCGACCTCGAGAACCGCCGCATCAGCCTCGGCATGAAGCAGATCGAGCCAAATCCATGGGAAATCGTCAAAGAGAAGTACCAAGTTGGTGACATCATCCGTGGCAAAATCCGCAACATCACTGATTTCGGCATTTTTGTCGGTATCGAAGATGGCATTGACGGCTTGATCCACATCTCTGACATCAGCTGGACTGAGCGGATTCGTCATCCTGGCGATCTGTTCAAAAAAGGCGACGAAGTCGACGCAAAAGTGCTGCAGATCGATACAGAAGGCGAGAAGTTCTCGCTCGGTATCAAGCAACTTTCGGCCGATCCGTTTGTCAAAGCTGCTCAAGAATTCCGCCCAGGCACCAAAGGCCGCGGCAAAGTTACCAAGGTCACTGACTTTGGCGCCTTCGTCGAGATCGTTGCTGGTGTTGAAGGCATGATTCACGTCAGTGAACTAGCCGATGAGCAAGTGGCTAAGCCAGGCGACATCGCGAAAGAAGGCGAAGAGCTGGACTTCGTGGTACTCGCAAGCGACGCCGACGAGCGCAAGTTCTCCCTCAGCCGGAAAGCGTTCCTACGCAACCTGCAAGGCGATGCACTGCGTGACTACATCGGTACTGTGGCTGAGCCGAAAACCGGCTTTGCCGACGCCTTCGCGAAAGCACAAGCTGCTCGCAAAGACGTTCCTGGCGACGAAAACAAGTAATTTTTGCTAGTGTATTAAGACCCGTCCTACCTCACCGCCTCCAGATCGCGCTGATCTGGGGTGCCTGAGTGATAGGGCGGGTCTTTTAACTGCCACGGAGGTGTTTCGCGATGCGCTTTCTCAGCCGCTTAGCTAGATTTTGGCTCATGATCACCTTTGTTGGGACTAGCGCCTACTTCGCTGCCTACAACAGGGACAGGGTCAGCCTGCACCTGCCACCGTGGATCGAGCAGATCACTCTGCCCGGTTATATGATCAATCTAACCTTCTTCTTCCTCGGTGCCCTTGTGGTATCCGCTTACTTTGGCATCGACAGCCTAAGCAAGTCACTGACCATCCGACGATTAAAGAAACAACTGCGAGAGTATGGCGTCGATGATGCCAGCGAATCCCGCACCAGCAATAGCCCCCAGATCGATTAAGGAGATTCCAACAGGTGACTAACGGCCTCTCTCTCGCGCGCGAGATAGCTTACGACGCATACGTCCGGGTCATGGACCATAATGAAACACCGGATGACGTGACGGAAGCGCTTTACGCCAAGCATGGGGGCAGCCTCAGTCGCCTGGACCGAAACTTCATCAAAGAGCTGCTATACGGCAGCTTGCGCTGGTATTCCAAGATCTACTGGATCGTCCAAAACACAGCAAAGCGAGACTTAAGCAAGTCGTCCCCCGAAATCCGCGCCGCCCTGGTGGTTGGGACCTATCAGATTTTCTATATGGACCGTGTGCCGGACCGGGCTGCAGTCAATGAGAGTGCCGAGTATGTCCGCAAGAAAGGCCAGGCCCAGGCCGTATCCTTCGTCAACGGCATCCTGCGCCAGATCGCGCGACGCGCCGAGTACTTCCCCAAGCCGGATAAGAATACAAAACAGGTTGAGTACCTATCCCTACAGTTTGCCCATCCTGAGTGGTTGGTGAGGCGGTGGCTGACGCACTTCAAATTTGACCGCATGGAAAAGATGTTAGCCGCAAACAATCAGCCTCCTCCATGGACGGTGCGGATCAACCAACTTAAAACCCCGTTGCCAGAGATCCACCTCCTCCAGCAACAACTCCTAAGGGACGAGCGCAGTCACACGGATCGTCGCCCCTTACGCTCGGCTCTAGCCTTTCAACAAGCGCCCAATCTAGAAGACAACTCCCTGTTTCAAAAGGGATATTACACCATCCAGGATGAGGCCTCCCAGCTGATTGGCCTCCTGGTGGACCCCCAGGCAGGCGAGCGAGTCCTCGACTGCGCTGCCGGCCCAGGCGGCAAGCTGTCTCATGTTTACGAACTATCCGAGGGTAAGTGCGATCTGACCGCCGTAGAAAAGCATCCGATCCAAATGCGCAAAGCCCAGGAAACCTGCACCCGGCTTGGCCATACCAATATCCACTGGGTGGAGAGCGACCTGCTCGACTACCGGCCAGAAGAGCGCTTCGACAAGGTCCTTCTAGATGCTCCGTGCAGTGGCCTTGGGGTACTGCGAAGGCACCCTGAGGGTAAATGGCAGAAGCGCCAGAGTCTCATCTCGACGATGGTAGAGCTGCAGCGGCAGTTACTTCGTCATGTCATTGAAAACCTGCTGAAGCCAGGCGGGGAGCTGGTTTACTCGGTCTGTTCCTTCGAGCCAGACGAAAGTGAACAACACGTTGCCTGGATCAGAGAAAATTATGGTGATAGAATTGAACTATTATCACCAGTTCCTAGGTTGCCTGACTACTACAAGCGGTACGTAACGCGTGCCAACCTGCTCCAAGTGTATGCAGGCAACCAAGATGACATGGACGGATTCGCGGCTTTTATCGTGAAAGCCAAATTGTAAGGGGCTAGTCCAGCCTCTGGGCCAAAGGAGGCTCGTGCGTCGTAAAGTTGCCAATGCTCTGATCGTCGCCAGCAGCTTTTCGGCTCTGAGCCTCGGGCTCGTTAGTGCCAACGCGCAGGCAACGCCCGAGACCCCGAATCAGCCCCCAGCTCAAACACACACCCAAACATTCACGAGCTTTAGTGAGCTGCGAGCCGAGGTGCTAAACCTCATAGGCGCAACCTCAAAACGGCTGTGGTTGACCACAGACTATTTAACCGATGGCGAGATCGTCACCGCGCTTTACGTGGCGCAATACCGCAAAATTGACGTGCGGGTCCTGCTTGGCAGAGCCAAGGCGAGTTCCTACATGTCCCGCCTTAGTTATCTAAAAAATCAGAATATCCAAGTCTTTCTCCGGCCCGATGGATTCAAGCCGCAAACAGCGACCACCATTTTGAGCGATGACAAGCTCATCGAGATCGATGGTGAGCTAGATTTTATGTCGAAATATAAAAAGTTTAATTTAACGTTGGCGGAGCCTACCTCAGCGCAGGCCTATGCTACGGCATTCGGCACTGCAGCGGCGCAGCAGATTCCGGCCAATCAAAGAGCCTTGCCACTGGTCGGACGTCAGCGCACGCCTTGGCCATCCGCAGACACCCCGGCCGCACCCGTCACCCCCGTAAAGTCGCGATTACCTGCGTCTGAGCCGCAGATCGATAGTAGCGACGAACAGGCCGCATATATTTATAACCGCAAGCCCATGCCGCGTCCCGATGGAGTGGCAACCAAGTTGCCCAAAGACCTCAAGTGGCATCAAAAGGCGCCTCGCACGTCCAATCCACCGCCGCCGGCAGAACCAAGAGCCACCACCGAACTGGAGCCATTGACGCCGAACTATTTCGGCTCTCAGGACTCACGGAGTCCTGAAGGCTCGCAAAATACCAATCTCCCTACCGTCGTGAAACCGCTAGTCGGGCCTGACGGCAATAAGACGCTGGATGGGGATAGTGAAAAAAGTACACCACCACTCATGGAAGATACCGTGCAAGGGGGAGATTGAGTTATGCGTTGGTTTCCGTGGCGACTGATTTTTGTGACTCTAATCATCACCGGTTGTACGAACATGTGCGGCGTAAAACGTGCGGCCATGACCCCCGAACAAGTGGTTGAGGCGTATCTCAACGTGGCATTGAACATGAAGGAAGTTGGCGAGCGCGATAAGCTGCTGGACTACACTACCGGCAACTTGCGGCATGCGATCGAGAGTGCCTCGGTCGACACCATCCGTACGGCCTATATCGACCGTCGCTATCAAATTCTCAACTACTCGGTGGTTGAACGCAGAGACCGCACCCCACGCGAGACTGAGATCGCATTTCAGCTCACCTATAACGACCTAGGGGTGGAGAACAAACCTTTGCAGGACGCTCCCAAGGTCACCACCGAAAACACCGTTGCGGTTGTCAAATCCGGCGGAGAGTGGATGATTCGCGATGTCATGGGAAACAAGACGTCTATAGATTTTCCAGTGTCTGAAGAATCGCGGATCACGGCGAAACCGGGCCCTGGAATTGACGAGCCGCAGGCACCCACCATTGAGGAAAGCACTGCTCCCTAGACGGCGAGTATTAGGAAGCGCGCTGAATCTCGATGCCACCTAAGTAGGTCACTTGATTCATCGTGCCCAAGCCTTCTGAGCGACTGAACGCGGGACGGCGGCCACGACGGGAAAGGCGGATTTCAACCACCTTTTCCGCGCTGCTGCTTTCTACAGGTTTATCGGACAACAGCTTATCTAAACTTGTCAAAAATGGCTGACGCATTTCCGGGTCTTGCCGCAAAGTCTGGATGACATCGGCAAAATTAAGAGCATTTTTGAACTTAACGACCGCCACGATCAATTCGCGCGCGAGCGTCTTGTGGTTAACATTAGAGACCACACGGAGCATGGCGGCTAAATGCTGCAAGTAAACTTTGCTGGCATTAGCAAAACTTGCATCGTCGCTGTTCGCAAGCGCTTCAGCGAAAGTTTGAGCAAACAGACTAAAACGGTCTGGGTGCTTGAGCATGTAGTTCTTAAAAGTCTCGTGCACGATTTTTTGGGTGGAGTTATCTGCCTCCAGTATGAACGGCAGATTCTCAACCAAAAACTGCAGAGCCACGGCTTCGCTACGCTTGGTAAATAGCAGAGTAAATAAATGATCGAGTACAGTATGTCCAAATCGGCCCATAACTCGGTTTAGATAATTCTTATGATTTAGCTCGTGTTCAAACACTCCAAAATAATGCAACAGACTGAGGCGAATACAAATGCTGTTCGCGTTGCTAACAGAGAGTAAATAGGTCGCGATGTAGTCTAACAGTTGATTCGCCCTGTTAAATTCACCGGGAAAAGCCTTGTTATACTCTTGAACACTCAGACCGAGTTCGCAAATCATGGCGACGGCCATCTCGAACATCGCGTCCCCATGATCTGTCTCGGCTGGCTCTGCCGTTAGCGCTAACTCAACTAAGATCCAGCAGGCATCATCACAGCCTGGCTGAGCAAAAAGCTCTTCCAAAAACGTATGCAGCAACTTTTCTGAACCTGCGCTGGTGAGCCAGAGCATGAGACTCTCGACGGTCATTTCTGCCTGCAGACGACCATTTGCCCGCTCAACTAGACGCCTAGCAAAGTGACGGATGACCTCAGCCTCTGCCTCCTCGCCTAAGTTTCGCCTCAAGTTACGCACCTCGCGCCAGGTCACAAGGACGCCGAAATCGATATGCTCCTTCGCTTGGTCCAGAGTTGCCACTCCTCTCCAACTTCGCGGCATTTTCTTTTGTTCGGCCACCTGAGATCCTCCTCGCTACGAACACACGCTGTCGAAAAGAGTATTAACGCACAGCTTGCTGAGTAGCAGCTCTCGCCTGATTCTGGCGATCGATAGCCTGCTGAATATCTTTTGCTACGGCCGGATCG
Source organism: uncultured Pseudomonadota bacterium (assembly GCA_903915625.1). GTDB lineage: Bacteria > Bdellovibrionota_B > Oligoflexia > Oligoflexales > CAIYRB01 > CAIYRB01. Next base: position 26,672 of record CAIWTN010000024.1, read on the forward strand.
ATGTCGTCAAAGCGCAAACCGTATCCAATGGGAGACTTTGGATCACCGTTGTATCGCACAACTTGGGCTAGGACATTAAACGGCCTAGAGAAGCCGTCCACGCGCACGGAAATCTTCAAGCGTTCACCCACTGCGAACATTTGATCCGTCGTCTCCACAAACATGCCCGTAGCCGAGATGTTCACGCCGCTACCAATCACCATTTGCGAGTTGTTATGAACGACCACCCGCCCGCTTATAGTGGCACGTGGGGCTGCTTCGCGGCGTTCTGCTACCGTTTTTATAGTCGAATGGCCAGCTGGCATAGTCGGTGCTGGCAAACCGAGTTCGGAGAAAGTCTCTTCGATTGGCCGCCAATCCTTCCAACCCACCTTGAAAATATAAGCATCTTGGGGGATCATCTTAGAGTCGATCATTTGTTTTACCTGCAGATTGGCAAATGGCCCAAGCTGCTGACCGTTTTGATATACGTACCAAATCTGCTCACTCATTAGCGCCCCCTGATAGCCGACAAAACAACTTCTCAGGTGAACATCGGCTCAACACCATGCAAGCTTTAGGGGCATGCAGATAATTTTTATAACAATCCGTAATCAATAGATAATTTGGGACCTTTAAGGGGGCTTGATGAAGCTGTGGCTTGCTGCCGGACTCGCTACTTTAGCCCTACCTTTGGCCGCGTCGGCCGCAACAGTTAAGGCTGAGCCTGCTGCAGCAATTTCCCAAGAATTTGATTTGCGCTCAGAACCAGGCCCACCGGACTGGCGTTATTTTATCCAAGCTCCCGAAACCGAGCGGGAGAAGTTGTGGCTGTATCAGGTTGAGCGAGGCAAGCATCTCAAGCACTGGTCATGGGGATGGCGCCTGGGATGGGTCCGCGTCTGTTCGCGCAGTCAGCGTCCTTACTGCAGTGGTGTGCTGCGCGAGGCTCTCTTCGACAAAGCCCTAGTGGTCCGAGCTGAAGCCGCTACCAGAATGGGGCGACAGTTTGAAGGCAGCGAAAAGCAGGACATGATCGATCTTCTGGCGCGCGCTTATAGGGATGTGCGCAATCGCCGCCGCGGCAAACCTATGTTTGTACAAACAAGAATTCTTTACGCTATCCATCAAATCGGTGGCTCACATGCTCGGTCTACCGGATTGGCGTTGGCTGGAGACCATGAGCTGGTAAGAAGTTATTGGCAAAAACTGGAGCGCGGCCATGAAGGCTGATAAGTGGCTCTCGGCTGCTATAAGCATACAAGCAGCCTACCTGCTGATCGGGCTTAATCTCGCCGAGTCCTCTGCACTTGCAGCCACGGTCATTGAACAGGTCGTCGATGTCAGCATCGATCAAAAAAAGGCACAGTCCCTGCAGCGCTGGTCCATTAGCGATAACAAATTTGTCTTGCAAGTCAAATCTGGCTCAGGCGGCTCCACCGCCGCAAATGGTGACGACGAAACTCGCTATATATTCAACGGGCGCAACTTTTATGCATGCGGCAAGTTGAATCAAGCCATGGTCGCAGCAACCAAGGGCATCTCTGATCCTAAGATATTTGCCTCCTATAAAGAGGGCACCTGCCTTGTAGTCCCAACCAACTTTATGGTGCGATTTTTTCTCTCGCCCATTCCCTCAGTCACCTCGGTGGATCGAAGCGACGGCATGCGATTAACTCTTGGTCTTAAAAACTACGACCTGCAGCCCATGTCTAAACAACAAAATGCGTTCGGCCACACCTGTAATATCTACTCGCGTCGCTTTGCAGTCACTAAAAGCACAGGCAAAGGAACTTCGGCATCGACCACGGTCACTGAGGAATTCTGTGAAGATGATGCTCTGAACTGGCGGCAAGGGATTTGGAACGAGGTGGCAAAAGCAGTCATTCGCCAACCCCATGGCAGTGAGATTCTAAAGACGCTGAAAACCGACGTTCAGGGCATCAAGGGCTTAGTACTAAGCTCGGACAGTCAACAAACGACGGTAGACCTCTCCGGCAAACATCACACCCACCACGTTGTAGTCAAAACCACCTCAATCCAAGAAGTGACGTTGTCGCCTGGCATGTTCGCCCTACCTGATGGATATAAAATTTTCAGCGACGACAGCGCTCTGCTGGCCGCAACTACTAAAGATAGCAAGAGTAGTGCAACACCAGCCGCTGATAGTCAGAGCATCATCGACCTGATGAGCTCGGTCATTTTCTGCGCACTTTCTGGTCCCCTCGCCTGTCTAGCTGCCCCTTAAAAAGCGGCAACACTATAAATACATTGACTTTATCGTGAGTCCAGCAACCTCCGCCAGTCCCCCAACGGAGACTGGGCGCGATTAGGTCGTTGTCAAAACTCCAGTATTTGTTTAACAAACTGGCTGATCACCAGGGAGATCCGATCATGTCCAAGCCAACAGCAAAAGCACCAGCATCAGCATCAGAGCACACAACGTCAGCCATCTCCGCTACGACCGAATTAAAAAACGTAGACCACCTCGACGGTACAGGCCACGTCCATGGCCCAGGCTGCAGCCACCACCACCACATGGAACCATTTGTCAGGACTGCACCTAAAATTGGCCGCAATGATCCCTGCTCGTGTGGCTCGGGTAAAAAAGCAAAGAAATGCTGCCTCAGCGCGAGCTAGTGTCTGGGGCTATCGCATCATGCAGGAACTATGCGGTTTCCGGCACCAACTGGTGCCGCCCCCCACCCCAATAATTTGCGCACCAAAATAAATTAAAGTTTTTATAATAATCTACCGAGACCTGCTTAAGAGCGGGGCGGTATGCCGTTCTGCTTGTCATGCGGTAGTTCTTCTCTCCCTCCCTTGATTCTTTCTTATCCCTGTTCCCGCCAATTTTTGCTTTATTTCATCGAGGACCTTTTATGGACATGCCGTCGCCACGAGAGCTGTGGAAGCTCGCCGCCCATTGCTGGATAAGCACTAGCTTATTGTTGCTCGGCTGCGGCAAAACCAATTTCAATTCCAGCGAACAAAATGGCAACGGCAGCAACCGGGCCGGTACCGATGCAAATGCCAATAAGGGTTCGCTCCCCTACGGGACTCCCCCATCAAACGACATCAAGCAAGCAGGTTGGAGCACTGATATCGTCAAGTCGTTAGTCGATGGTTTAGTAAAAAATGCATCACTACCCGGCCCGGGTAGTCAAGCGGTGACCGGCGGAGCTGATGCTAGTGCAAGCAGCGAGCAATCAGACGGCTTATTGTGGCTACCTTGTCGAGAAAATGCCGCCGATGGTGGAACATTCCCGTCCGATTTTTATGCCAATAAAGGGTCAAAAGTTCGCGTTGCGGGTGAATTTTGTCCCACCGTACGCATTGCTGGCGACATCACGGTCCTATTTGTCATCGATCACTCGGGCTCGATGGAAGGCGCACCCAACGAAGGGCCAAATGACCAAACGATCAATGGTAGCTGTGGTCGCCTGCGAGCGGCAGAGACTTTAGTAAAAACATATTCGCAATTAGGAGAAGCCAACGTCCAAGCAGGTGTGGTCGGTTTTTCGACTCTGGCCCGAGTGCAAGTACCCATTGGCGGACTCGACAGCATGCAGAACAGCCTGACGGCCGATATCTTCTGCGGCTCGGATTCAAAATTTGCGTTTACCAATTATCAGGCGGCGTTCACAGTCGCAGAATCACAAATCGCTGCGATCGCTGGGCCCAAAGTGGTCTATTTCATCTCGGACGGCTCCCCTACTGTCGGAGGACTTGATCCAAGGCAGGCTGGTCTCAATGCTGCAAACGCCTTACGTGCAATCCCAGATGTCACCCTTTACGCACTATTCGTTGGTTACAGCGCGGGCAAAGCCGGTAACCCACAAAGCTACTTAGAGCAACTAACTGGAAACCCAAATCTGGTACGCGTCACGAGTAGCGCAGTTGATTTAGCCCAGGCAGCTTCAACTCTGGGAACGATCCCTATCGGCATCGACAAGAAAGACACCCAAGCACTGCTTGAGAACGCACAGGGATCTCAGGCAGTTCAAATCGAGTCATTAGTTGCCCGCAAAGACGCCGCTAACAGGTACATTTGGACTACAGCTCCATTCGAACTCAAGGGTAATTTAAACGGAGCAGATCTCAACAAATTAACTGTCTCAACGGTGACGTCCAAAGGTGATAAACTGAAAACAGTCGCTGATATCACCTTTCATGAGAAGTAAGAAGATTTTGGGTGATGGTTCCGCATGGATTTAGACATACCCAACGTAGCTTTTAATTTTTTGTTCTCGATCATTGGCTTCGCCTTGTTTCGCTATTCACAAAAGCAGCTTAATATTCGCGGGGTAGCGATTGGCGTTGCGTTGATGGGGTATGGCTATTTTATGCCAAGCCTCCCCTGGACGATAGGCGTTGGCATCCTACTGTGCGCTGCAGCTTATTTTTGGTCGAGATAGCTCAGGCTAGATTAGACTTTGTCACCAGCATCCTTGATATAGAGCATCTTTAGGAAGCGGTGCACAGGATACCCGCGACGCATTAGCAACAAATAGAAAGCTACCGCGCTAATCCCCAGACCTAAAAGATAACCCGTAAGCATCCCTCCGGTCATGGCCACTGCGACACGGACAATCCATGCTGCAACGACAGCGAGTCCGAGAGTGACACCGAACATGCCCACGTAAGTGGCCACATTAATTTTCAGATAATTAGAAATACTGATTCCGTGTATCTCTGGGTCAGACCGAAGATCCTGAAAATTCCTATCGACAACGCCAAGATGCAAAGCCGGGGCAAAAAGCACTCCCATCACTAAAAGTGATGTAAACACGGGGCCAGTAAAGAAGGCCCAACCATCGTGCGACCCTGGAGTCCATAGCACCATGTCATGCATCCGCATGTCGTAAAGAAATCTTTGGTAACCAGTCGTATCCCAGCCAGCCACGAGGACGAACCAGAAAAAAGTCCACGCAATAAACCAATTCAAATGCGCTCCATAAAAACGCCCTCGCCGGCAGAGCCAATAGCCAACCCAATAACCAATGATCCCCTGAGTAACATTCGTGATACCGAACAGAGTCACCAACCATGGAGGCAAGTCTTCAAGAGAGCGAGCGACTTGCATAGTCTCCCACTGGGGAAATGCCCAAAGCAAAAACAAGCCTGACGGCGCAAAAAATACACTTAGATAAATAAGCAGCCGCGAGTACTGCGCGTTGTTAAACGGGCGCTCTTCCTTGGACAGCTGCCGAGTGGCAGCCGCAGCAAAGGAAGCACCGAATGCATAGGACCATATGACATCGACCTGTACCATGATCAATCTCCATTAAATCAGTCTGGCTGCGATCCTATGGAAAATCCCCCCCTTGCGCACGGCGACGACAAATCCCAGAGCTATGCTTATCGGCAGACCAACCAGATAGCCGATCCACAAGCTTCCAGTGAGTTCAAATAGGAATTTCACAATAAGCGAGGCGGCAATCGCGAGTAACAAAGTTAAGCCGAACATTGAGCCGTAATATAGCTCCACGATCCTCATCAGCGCCCTTAGCCCGGGCTGATAACCAGGCTTAAGCTTGAGATCATTGTAGTTCGCATTGATGATTCCAAGACGAAGCATAGGCGCAAACAATACACCCATGACGACTAGGGACTGAAATACGGGGCCAGTGAAAAAAGCCCACCCATTGTGTCGCCCTGGCGACCACAGCTCACCGCCATTAAGTCCAGGGTCGAAGAGAAAACGCTGATAGCCGGTGGTGTCCCATCCGGAAACCAAAATAAACCAAAAAAGGACCCAAGCGATCATCCAGTTGAGATGTGACTGGTAGAACTTTTGCTGGCGCACCAAACGCCACCCCACCCAATAGCCGATGATTCCTTGGGTCACGTTCGTAATAGCAAACAGGGTTACCAACCATGCTGGTAAGTCGGCATACGATTTGGCAACCTGCATCGTCTCCCAGCTGGGGTTCGCCCAGAGCAAGTACAGTCCCGACGGACCAAAAAAAATCCCGAGAAATAACAGAAGGCGCGTAAAAACTGGATTATTAAACGGATCCCTTTCGCGGGCCAAAGACTTGCCTGCGGCAGCCGCAAAAGTGGCACCGAATGCATACGACCACGCTACATCGACTTGCACCATGACCAATCTCCTCTCCAAGAGTTACTAACGGAGTCTAAAAAGCTAGCCGCGACATTTGCCGGGCCACATACCGCAGAACCCTACCTAGAGCCCCATAGGGCGGATACTTAACGGGAAGATCAAGGGAGTGCGGAGCTATAATTAGGCTCTTGTAATGGGTAAATGTATCAAACCCATACTTGCCATGACTATTGCCCATGCCACTTGGACCAATGCCACCAAAAGGAAGGTTATGATTTATGAAATGTAACAACGTCGTATTGATGCAGCCTCCGCCAAACTGAACACTGGCCATCACTTTTTGGCAAAATTTCTGCCTGCGAGAGAAAACATACAAACTTAAAGGCTTAGACCTTTGAGCCACTATAGCTAAGGCTTCATCTAGATTCTTATAACTAAGCACTGGCAGGATAGGTCCAAAGATTTCCGTGGCCATGACCGGATGGTCCATGCCGACTCCGTCCATCAAGGTGGGGGCCACATATCTGGCATCACGATCCGATTGACCGCCATAAACAACTTTACTTTGATCCATCATAGACAGCAGTCTATCGAACTGACGCTCATTGACGATACGGCCATAATCAGGACTTTTTTCAGGATTTAGGCCGTAGAATTCTTTGATACATTGAATCATGGCCTTCAGCAGGTCGTCTTTAACCGAGTCAGCGACGAGCAGATAGTCTGGTGCGATACAAGTTTGTCCATTATTGAAAAATTTACCCCAAACGATACGCCGAGCCGTAGCTTCGACATCAATATCATCATCGACTATCACCGGATTCTTACCACCCAGCTCTAGCGTCACCGGGGACAAGGTCAGCGCAGCTGCCTGCATGACAATTCGCCCCACCTGTGTACTACCAGTAAAAAATATTTGACCCCAATCGTGATGCAGCAGCGCTGTTACTTCGGGGACACTACCTTGGACCAGCGCACAGTAGTGAGGCGGAAATGTATCAGCGATGATCTCCGCCATGATCTTGGCGGTTGCTGAGGCATATTCTGAAGGTTTAATAATCACGCAGTTTCCAGCCGCCAATGCCGACACAGCCGGTCCAATACTCAGCTGAAATGGGTAATTCCACGGGGCAATAACCAGTGCTCGTCCCTTAGGCTCAGGAACCAAGCGACTCCGTGAGGGCCAGCAAAGAGCTGGCGTCGGCTTACGGCGCGGCTTCGCCCACCTTTTCACATTCCTGATGGCAGCAGTCAGCTCGGAATAGACCACTGCAAGCTCAGAAGTGACAGCCTCAAATTCGGGCTTACCAAGATCGGCCTGCAAAGCCTGAACAATAGCCGCTTCGTTTTTGCGGACATTCTGTAAAAGTAGTCGCAGCTGCTTACGCCGGAAACTCAAAGCGCGAGTCTGACCCGTCAAAAAAAAGGCCTCTTGTGCCTTAACTAGGCGGTCTACATCCTGCATGCTTAACTCCGAAATGGATGATCTTATGATCCTAACACATCGGCTCACTTCGATGATCTGTTAACCGCATCTACGCAACTTTTGACCAGCGGTTTCCTCTAAACAGAATTCTCAAATCATTATGGCGACAACCTTCGTTCAGCAATGTGCTCCGAACGGCTTTTGCAGCAAGGTGCCGCAAGTAAAATGGCTGCTGCACAATATAGTGATGGAATATATGGGTAGCACCAAAGTTGAAGCAGAATAATTGGATCGGCAGCAGTGCCCAATGATCTACAATTTGATTCTCAAAATGCACATTGTTACGAGGGATGTCGTCACTGTAGTGCACCATCGTCGTCATAAGTGTCAGACAAAAATGACGCAAAATCGAAGGAAGCACCCAAAGTACTGTCAAGGCTGACACAGTGGACCAAACAACGCGTGGGGCAACGTCGTGCAGATTTGCAGGCAATAAAAAATTTAAAATCTCGGCGCCTACCAAAGCGTGAAACACAATAAATGTCGGAAAATTAGCTCTCGTTGTGCTTCTTGCGCTGAATTCCCGATCCGACTTAGCCACCGCTTTAAAAAATAAGCCAGACCCAAATGGACTTATTAAGGCGACGATGCGACGCCAACCAAGAGCATGTCCAAGGCCGAGGAGGCGCTCTTCCCAATCTTCCATTTGGCCACTAAAGCCATGATGACGAAGATGCACTGTGCGGCGCCAATTTGGATTCGCATGTAATTTGACCAGCCAAATAATTAACATCATCAAATTCTGCAGTCTCTTGCTCTGGGCAAAATATAGATCATGGATCAAGTCATGCTCTAATTCATGAGCGATAGACATCAGAAACGCCATCAGCAGCACAGCTAGGGCCGCAGGAACCACCTCGTTAAGATAAGCAGTCGCTGAGGCCGCTATACCTATCAACACGGCCACCAAAATCGAGCCTCCAATTAAATCTTGCCGGTTAAGCCAAGGGTGTTCTGACTTCAACCGCCGACTTTCAGCCAGTAGCTCACTGCGAATCAATCGGTTCGATACTTTAATTTTTTCGGCCGTATCAGCCGCAATATTTAAATGAGATTCCCCATTGATTGCCATCGCTCAGCCCCCGTTCGGCGTTATGCACTTCTTATCGGCATAAAGGGCGAGAAACCTTTGCGAATTCAGATTACTTTGTAGTCCACTAAACCATTTCCATCACACCGTTGGCTAAGTGACTGACCACAATCAACCTATTTAGTGAGACCAGTCATTGACCGTCGTAGGCATCAGATCGCTAGCCTCGAAACTATTATTGATAACCGGTGCAATGCGGTTAAGTACTCGAAGTTTAACTGCAATCCGCTGACTTGCGGCCCCAGGTAACTTGGCCAAAACATTGGCCGTGAAGTCCAAAGTCGGACGAGCTTCCACTAGTGCCTGCCAGTTCGAACGCTTGGTCGCCTCTTCAGCATTATTCTTCATGCCACCCAACGCCTTAAAGCCCTCAATAGTGGTGGATACGTAGCCAAGTAAACCTAATTTATTTTGCTCTGAGTCCGCTGTTTTTTTCGGTGGCGTGTGTTGCTTAAGTTGCGCATCGCTGCGCAAATACTTAACCAAAATATCGATGGAGGTACGAATTTTATCTGGTGAAACCTTTGTCGGGCTAAACCCAATAGCTTTCCAATAAGCACCGGTGCTTGGATGCATCTGCTGTAATCGCTGCATCTGGACTTGGTTGACCTGGACTACCTCTTGCGCCAATATCAGCTTTTCTCCGTCCATCTTTACACTCTTGCCGATATCAGCTGTTGAGGCCGATATTAACGGTAACTGGGCCAACTGTTGCGACAGGTTTTGTAAATCTACCGCTGATAGCGACGACCACTCGTTCGCAGCTTGCTCCAGTTCCGCCAAAGAGAGCTCTTCGCCAGATTCGTCGTTAGCCAGACCGCTCCGATTTGCTGCTACTTGTCGACAGCTAACTAAACCCCATACGGATAAGCACACTAAGCCCAGCACATGCACAGCCAAACCGTTCCGCACCGTTCTGTAGTTACGTATAAGTCTCATTACCGGGCGTCCCATACTGACCAAGGTTGAGTCGGAGCCGAAGTATCGATAATCGCCCACCGTTGCTGCGCTCATCGGCATAATTTGAGAAAAACTTTAGTGAAATTCGAAACCACACCGAGAATCGCTGTCACCCACAAGTATGGGATGCATAGTGCCCGCTGGCAGATCGAGAGTTTGCAGGCGTCAAAACATTAGTCAGCCCTGGAATACCACCCTCGGACGCTATAACTATAGATTTTGTAGGGTTAGGACGACGCAAGGCAGTGGCAGGTCACTTGCTAATTGGAACTTGACCCGCAGTGCGGGCCGTGGCCAAATTAATGAAAACGACTAGCTAAAAGACGAGTTGCCCATGCTACGCTACCTTACCCGAAGCTACCCCCGGACCATCACCCCCATTGTGACAGCTGTCCTAGCCGTGGCGTTCAGCGCTTGCGTGCACAATGCTCCCGTTCAGGAGTCTGAGGACAATGTCGAGATCAGCGACAAAGCTGCCCAGCGCGAGAAAAAGTCTGCAGGCAAAAAACCTAAAACAAGCGCGGACATTATTACCGAAGTGACCGGCGATACCCGTATCGACCCGCTGCCGGCTCTAGGTGACGGCACCGACGACTTTGGCGATTTGGAGAAGCGCGCCGAGGAGTATCGCAAGGCTGCTATGGTGGAAAGCGAAGACGCCCGAATCGAGCGCGAGCTCAGGGAGATCCGCGAGACCGAAGCAAAGGCTAAGCAAATCGCTGAGAAAATTGAGGCGGAGCAGCGCGCTGATGCGAACAAAAAGGCCCGCGAAGAAGCAGCCGCTAATGCCAAAACTAATCGAAAAATTCAACGAGCAGCAGAAGAAAAGGCCAAGTCACTTCAGGGTATCGAAAGTGACGAACTTGAGTGGAATGGCCTAAACTAAGTCCGCTTGGACAGCAGGTCGTTCCCTACTAGTTTGACCTTGGCTTTCACCTTGGTACTTTTTCGATTTAACTGCTAATTGCTCTACGAAACTAGCCCCGGTCAGCGATATCTTTTTTAGAGGAGATTGGATTGCCGCGGCTAGCGGGCGTATTGTATGCAGTTCGTCTTCGTCTAAATCCACTAGATTTACTGCCGCGACGTCTTTGCTGACAGCATCCACAGCGAAATGTTGCCACTGCGTGCGGCTAGCTCTCTCTACGGCGAGGTCTAGTTTAGAGACTAAAGATTGATTTTTTTGATCAGTTAACAGGCTTGGCTCTATCGTTGCCCCACACCGCCTAAGTATAGCTGTCAGCAGCTCGGCAGTCATAGCCGTCTCAAAATTGGAATCCAATTTTGAATCAACCTTAGCTTCTAACTTTGCCTTAGCCTCGAGAAAAGCAGCGATATGATAAGACGATACAGGCATCGCTTGTTTAATTGCAGCGGCAATGCGCTGGCTACGGGCGTCAACTTTATCCGCAGGGCCGACGATCACCGGCTCACCGCATCTAATATGCACGCTGCCCAGCTTACTGCTCCGCTGCGTCAAGTGCTCCAACCATTGAGCGATTTGGTAAGCGCGCATTGGCTCGCCGTCACCGTCTTCCTGCTTCAGTTCCACAACAGACTCAGGAATTTGGTCATAAGCTATGGCAACCGGCAGTACCGCAAATGTTTCTCGGGGATCTTTTAGAAGGCTCGATAGATCTTCGCCCTGAACAGACATAGCTTTAAAGAGGGGCCCGATGACCGGTAACTTTGCGAGCGTGCTGGCATTGGCGTCGCCAGTCAAACCTATGTCCAGATCCGGCCTAGCGAAACGAAGGTAGCAGACCAGAATACAGTCAAAGTAGCTATGCTCACTGGAAGCAATCACCAGTCGCATACCATCGGGGCAATTAGACACGGCTTGCATAAATGAAGCCTGATCAAAAGCCACCTCGTCAAAAATACGCTCAATATACTGACGCACGCCAGCGCCCGCTGCATCAAGAGCAGAAACTTTATGCCGCCATGTAAACAAATTAGTGTTTTTATCTTCACTCGCACCCACGAGTATCTGCCGATCTGGGGACCCCTTCAGCAGATATTTATGGACTCCCTCGCAGATGAGAAAGAGATAGGACTTGAAGTTGAGTTCAAGCGAGGTCGGTTTATTTTGCACGAAATCAAAAGATCGGTGGGTAAAGTACGGGAATATCGCAAAAATGCTGTTGAGAACGTGATTCAGTTTGCCAATTCGTTCAGCAAGCTTAGCTTGGCCCGTTAGGCGCGCATAAAACTTTGCCAGGTTGGTTGGCACGCGGTGGAACATCACATGTTCCACCTTCCGCCTAAAGTTCAGGGGCCCCATGTTCCAAAGGTATGCCGGCCGCTTACTCGGAAACTTATCAAAGTAGGGTCCGCCAGCCTGCGGCAATTGACCAATAAGCATGGCGTTTTTCAGGCCTGCAACAGCATGCACAATTTGCGGATTCTCGATGTTCGCGGGAACCCTGAAGCATTGATTCACAATCGTGTCTGCCACCACATCGACGGGTACGACATCCAGACGAGCGTCGGGATCGGCGGCAACAATCCGCAAATAGCCAGCACCAAACACACCGACAAATGCCGCAAGCGCGGCGTAACTGTCGATCCAACCAGGGAAGGGATATTTCAAAGCTGCCGAAATAATACTGGGCCTAACTATTGAGAGCGGTAAAGTCCCGCGACTACGCAAAATCAGATGCTCTGCGATACACTTCGTCAGCGTGTATGTGTTGGGGTGGCCCGTAGTGGCAAGCAGATCTGCTTGGGCGCAGCGATCGTGTTTAATGTCTTCATACATCTGGGCCGGATCGAAAGGTAAATCGACGAGCTCTTCGGCCAGGGGGCCTGCTCGGTGCGGGCGGACATACGCAGTCGAAACCGACACAATGCTGGCAAGGTTCGGACAAGTCTTGGCAAAGTCAATGACCGACAAGGCGCTGGTGATGTTTGCTTCCGCTGCATCTTTAATCGGCAAATTAAAGTCGACCGATGCCGCAGAATGGATGATGTGAGTCACACGCTCGGCTAATGCATGTTGCTCTGCCGGGGTGAGCCCCCACCCTGGTAGTGATAAGTCACCGCTGATGACTTCGACGTTGCGCGTCCAGTTGAGCGGGAGGCGGTAAAAGCATGGAGCAGTAGCCACCTGGTCGCTAAATCGCTCGGCAGCTGATCTTTTACGATTAGGCCGAATAACCAGGATCACTTTGCTGATGCCAAGATCTTTTTTCTGGCGCAGTAAGTGTTCGAGAACCACTTTACCTAAAAACCCAGCTCCACCTGTAAGCAGAACTACAGCGCCATTTTTAATACTTGTCTCAGTCATATACTACTTCACTCTAGTAACCGTAATAGCCGCCACCGTTGTGAGCGCCTAAGTCGGGATAAATCAGACCACCGTTGGTATAGCCGCCGGGGAAAGATGGATAATAGCCGCCACCACCATTATGCGCGCCCAAGTCGGGATAGATCAACCCGCCGTTGGTGTACGGACCAGGGTATGGGTAATAACCACCGCGGCCGTTGTGGGCCCCTAAATCCGGGTAAATTAGACCACCGTTAGTATATGGCCCTGATGGATAGGAGTAGCCACCACCCTGTCCACTAGGACAGGCGTAATCGCAGGTAGGGTGCATCCACGGCTCACCGCACTTACCCCAGCTCGCCTGTTGTTCGCACGTATGGCCGCCAATAGTGTTCGGGGTCCACTTACAGGCATAGTCACAGGTTGGATGCATCCACGACTCACCGCACTTACCCCAGCTCGCCTGTTGTTCGCACGTATGGCCGCCAATCATCCTTTGACCACGATTACAGGCATAGTCACAGGTTGGATGCATCCATGGCTCGCCGCACTTCCCCCAGGTTGCTTGTTGTTCACAGCTATGGCCACCAATGGTCGCACCCCGAAAAGAACTCACTTTGGAGCTCATTTTGGGACTGGTGCTCACTACTGAATCCCCTAAACTACCGCAAGCACTCAGCAGTAAAAACATGAGCGATGTGAAGCTAGGTAATATTTTGGATAACATTCTGGTAGTCCTCTGCATTGGGCCGCCCACGCGGCTTACGCCGCGACCATATCCAATACTGGCCGATTAGCCAAGCGCTTATTTTCAGTGCTCAAATCATGCGCCAGTTCCTAAAACTGTAAAGTTTTGTCCTCTTCATGGATAATAAACAGATAAGCAAATTCAGAGAATACCTAATAGGAGCGTGATGATAGGTCCAAAGCGCCTAGATAAGTTGTGGGCGAAAGCGATGAACCTAGCCGGTTTTAAAAGCCGCACAGTCGGTACCGGCGACAGGCAGATGCACGCGTTCGTCGTTGATGGTCATGGACCGATGCCGCCGCTGCTTATGCTGCACGGACTAGGCGCCAATGCCGCGGGATATAGTTTGCTGATGCAACTGCTGAAGTCCTCGTTCCAGCAGATCATCGTGCCGGACCTTCCTGGGCACGGACTTTCGACAGCTCCAGACGAATTACATGGGCACGAGTATTTCTTCGCTCTGACCACTGAGCTCCTCAGTGAACTAATCGAAAGACCAGTTATAGTCTTTGGCAATTCATTGGGCGGCGCCTATGCCATGCACTGGGCCCATCATCGTCCAGAGCTTACGGCGGGTTTGATCCTACTTTCTCCGGCTGGAACGCCGATGGAACATCCTGAGATAGACAAACTAATCGCTAAGTTTGACGGGTCAACTTTAACCAAGGGCCGCGATATGGCCATGCTGATGACACACGATATGCCGATACCAGTTGCCTGGCTGCTGGCACCTATAATGCGCCGCACTTTATCGCAAGATATTGTGCGAAAACTGCTGAGTCGCGTTGCTCCTGGTCAAGGAATGCAGCCCCATCAGTTGGCAGGCCTAACGATGCCGATCTTACTTATTTGGGGCCAGTCAGAGCGCCTATTGCCACCAGAACATTTAGAGTACCTTTCGGCGCACCTACCGGTGCATGCCGTGATTGCACGTCCAGAAAAGTTTGGCCATTGCCCCTACCTGGATCGGCCACTGGAAGTGACGCGCTTAATAGTCGACTTTGCGCGCCAGGCGACCACCTCCTAGGCAACACCTTGTTACTAAAGCAATAATTTTTATTTATTATTTATTATTCAAGTCACTGACCCTATCTGCCGAAGCGTAGACCAAATTTAGTGCTAGGTTCCGGTCTAAGTTTCGTCAAGTTTCCTTACGGAGATAGGGGGAAAAGGTGGGCAAGCCTTTAACTTTATTTGCATCTTTAGGACCCGATGATCGCGAAGAGTTCCTTCGCGAAGCGAACAAAAACGACCTCGAAGAAATGGTCAAAGCCTCAGGCCCCGGAGGCGCCATATTCATCCTCTGGTCCATAGTTGACTACATCTATGTCCCCACGCAGTGGCTGCTCTTTTTGATCCTGCGCATCGGGGTGGTCCTACCCACGTTCGCATACACAATTGCAGTCCACCGCGGAGTCTTTCGTTACGGACCAGAGACGAAACTCATCAACACGCTTACGACAGGGATACTGTGTAGTTGGATGATTGGAGCTGCACCGGAAGAAAATTTCATCCTGTTCCCGTGTGGCTTTATCTTGATGGTCCTGAGCACGGCATCATCGCGGACCTGGCTTCCCCGTGAATTTCAGCACTACTCCGCCATAATCTATGCTGCATCGGCTATAATCTGGCACCGGTCGAGCCTGCCAGCTAGCGAAGTCGGGTTTCTGCATTTTATTTTGCTCACTGCTCTGGCCGCATCTGCACCTGTGATCGCGGCCCGAAATGGCCAGGCAGTATCGCTTTTTCTAAGCAAAAAAGAGATTGTTAGGCGTGAACGCGAAAAAGCAGAGCAGATGCTGGCGGTGATTGAGGTTAAATCAGCAGAATCCGAACGTAACGCTTATCTAGCGCATCACTTAGGGCTTTTTCTGCATGACATCAAACACGTACTAGTCACACTCGATGATCTGGGCGAAGGTGGCTCGCTGGAAGCGCAGGAGCTAGGCCGCATCGTCAAAGCTGTCAGACAGTCGAGTTCTCTATCGCGTTCGCGCATTGAAACATTTCTGAGCAGGGTCAAGGCTATCGCGCCGCGCAGTGAGCAAATCTCAGTCGGCTACGAGATTGAGGCGGTGGTCCCGATTATCGAATACGACGCTAGCCGCAACAACGTCGGCTTCGAGCTAGTTTTCGCGCAGAAGCTCGATGACCTCAGAGTCAGTGCGACTCCAGGATCTATATCAATCGTGGTGTTTAACATGACGCGCAACGCCCTAGCGAGCATAGACCAAGCACGACAAAAATTCGCTGGCCCGACTTTTGCCGGCAAGCTCCGGCTTTTAGTTCAACTCACCGAAGAGTCGGTCATCATCAATATCGAAGACAATGGCGTCGGACCTAACGACAAAATGCTCGCAGACTTTGCTTCTAATGAACCGCTCGATACGCCACATGGTGAAGGCATTGAAATCGGAGCACTTGCCATGCGCCACGAGGCTGCAGAGAACGACTTTTCAGTAAGTCTAGCGCCGCGCCTCGGCGGCGGCGCGATTGCAACTTTAATCATTCCACGGCTGGCGACCATGCGCGAAGATCTGGACACGACGCAGGCACCCAAAGAAAGCGAGGCGGCACAGAGGGCACGGAAGGCGTGGGGTCAGGTTGCCTAACAAGATTACGTTCCACTGTGACCATCTTCCGCAAATGGCGTGCATAGATACTCCGGCTGGTGAGACATTATGCTTAGAACAGCAACGATAATAACCGCCCTCGTCAGCACCCTTCTGGCTCGGCCAGCCCGCGCAAATGAAGCCGTGCTGATCAGCAACGAGTCCCTGGACGCAGTGGACGTCACGGCGGACGTGAGTTATCTGACCTCCGCTGAGCCAATAAACCACATCATAAAGTCTATCCCAAGCTTTCGACCGGCTCCGAAACGAATCAATTTGAGTGGGAGCACGGTTCCTGTCTGGCTGACGTTTGAAATGGAGAGTCACGCGACTCAAATTCGGCAGATTTATGTCGAGATACCGCAGCAGACTTTTTGGTCCATCAGTATGTATGTTCTGCGAGGCAATGAAATCACGGAAAAATCTACTGCTGGCCTCGGTGCTCCGGCTAGTAAAATCGATTTTTTCCCAAATAAAACAATATTTCCTGTGCAGATTGAGCCCGGAGAACGACTGCGTTTTTTCTTTAACTCCCAACTGTTTGGACCTATCGACTTCACTACAAAACTTTACGACAGCGCGAGTTTCGGAGCGCAACAAACGCGAGACCATTTGCGACTAGGTGCCTTTTACGGAATCATGATCACATTGCTTTTACTGAATTTATTTTTTCTAGTTACAACTCGTGATGAGGTTTATGTTTATCACTCACTAAGCATTATGACACTGAGTCTATTTTTCAGTACCCTGAACGGGTTTGGTCCGGCGCTGCTTTGGCCATCGGCTGCAGAGTACAACATCAGCTTGATGATGATGTTCGCTTCATTTTACTTCCCATTTCAGGCGCAGTTCTTAGTCTCATTTCTGGGCAATCTAAACCGCTCGCGCGACAGCTCTATGATTGCTACGGCTCAGGTAGTCAGCGTTGTAAGCTTCTTGGCAATGACGCTCCATTTTTCGTTCGGAATATTCGAG
This sequence comes from uncultured Pseudomonadota bacterium, assembly GCA_903915625.1. GTDB lineage: Bacteria > Bdellovibrionota_B > Oligoflexia > Oligoflexales > CAIYRB01 > CAIYRB01. The sequence goes on from CAIWTN010000024.1 coordinate 43,857, forward strand.
CGGTCTACTATCGTGTACCTACTGGCCACCATTGGTACTCTAATGAATCTGATCGGTCTTTTTCTCGCCGGAGTTTCCTTCTCGAGGGGCTTTAAGCCCGCTGGCGTCCTTTTATTATCTTATAGTCCATTTGCATTAGTCTCGATTTTGCGAAATCTTGCCGAATTCGGAATTGCTGATCATTACTTTCTGCAAAATGAGCTGCACCAATTAGCAACAGCTGGAACCGTTGTACTGATTTCAATGGCACTGGCAAATCGCGTCAGCTACCTCAAACAGCGACACCACCAGGTTGAACTGGAACACGATGCGATCACACAAAAGAATAAGGCCTTGGTCGAACAAGAAGGGATCATACTCCGTGACTACGAAACGGTGCTCAAGACCACACAGATGCTCGCGCATGATGTACGTAAACCATTCTCGCTGCTGCGTATGGGGCTCGATATGTTAGTGCATTCGAAAAATAGCATCGATTTTAACGAAGTTATGTCCAGGCTGGTACCCGAAGTCGATTCAGCATTAGAGAGCGTCAACGGTATGATCGCAGATGTGATGGAGATCGGCACCAAAACTGATCAGTTAAACTGCGCTGCAGAATGCCCAGAGACGCTCATCGAAGAGGCTGTCAGACAGACCTTTACTATTTACCCGAAGGCAAATATATCGATTGCTTACCAAATTAGTCATACCAGTATGGTATACGTACATGCGCAGAAAATAGGCCGGGGCTTAGCCAATATTTACACTAACGCCATTCAGGCGATGGACTTCCAAGGCCATACCTGGTTTCGTACTCGAGATATATTGGTGAAAAATCGTCCCTACGTCGAGTTCTGCATCGGCAATTCGGGGTCCTTCGTTCCGGAAGAAAGTACATCCAAGATTTTTGATGCCTTTTTCACCAGTGGCAAAAAGAACGGAACTGGCTTGGGTCTAGCCATCACGCGCAAAATGGTACTAGCTCACGGTGGCCAGATCTGGTGCGAGTCAACAAAAAACGGCGAATTTAGCAACGGTAAAGTAGAGTTCTATTTCACACTTCCTGTAGCCCCTGGCAACCCAAGTACTTGGAAAGGTGAATTACCACGACACAGCTCCCAGCTACTCCGCAGTACCCCATTATCCGCTACCGAGTTGGAATCAGTGAAAGCACCTGAGTCCAGTACTACGCCTAAAACAGTGGGATCCGATCATCTACTAAGTGGGACTTTAGAATCGATGATTACGGAGTCTACCAAATCTTTTAGCGTGCTGATCATTGATGATGAACCATTTTATTGCGCTGCACTGAGTCAATATATTTATACTAGCCCAGGTCTAACCGAGTTAGCGTTAATCACCGAGGTATCGCACTCACGCGATGCCATCAACGCAGTAAAAACCACTGATTTCGATCTGATTATCATGGATATTGATCTTGGGTCTTCATCCTTGAGTGGTTTTGAATTAGTCAAAACGATGCGCAATATAAACGTTAATTCATTTATATGCATACATTCAAACCGCATCGTTCCAGCGGATCACAAGGCTGCTTTAAAGGCAGGCGCAGATTTATTTATGCCTAAGCCTATGGCTAGGGCGCAGTTTCTGCGCTTGATACTGGAGGCTAGCCAATTGCGTCAGCAGCAAGAAACCGCGACAACTGCATCAGGTGGGGAAGGTATTGCGGGCGCAAACCCGGAAGTACTTGTGATTGACGATAACGCCTTCGTCCTTCATGCCTGGAAAAAGGTTCTCTCCAAGGATGCAACGGTACATATAATGACCGGTCTCGATGAGCTTCAGGACATGATGAACAAGGACCCGAATTTTCTTTCGCGTCTTAGCTGTATCGTCACCGATTGGCATTTTCAGGGATCAAGCGGCGATGGCTTAGATATCGGTCGGTTCATAAAAAAACGACGCCCTGGACTCCGCGTCTTTCTCAGCTCAGACGCAAGCTTCGCCGAAGCCGATCTCGCCGGCGCCGTGGATGCCGTGATAGGCAAAGAGCCTCTGACTCTCGGTAAGCTATGTGCCTAGTCTTTGAACTTGTCGCGCTGCTTGGTGCTCAAAACCTCACCAAGATGGAAGCTGGCAAATCTCAATATTGACCGTTTCAAACAACGCTACCGAATCGGTATTCCGGTACAGATGACCGAAATAAACCTTCTTAACATTGCCCAAATTGATCAGCCGCTTAGCACAAGCGGTACAAGGAATGTGGGTGACAAAGGCGATCTTCTCGGTCGCCCGCGGACTGTCGCAGTTGATGACTGCGTTCTCTTCCGAGTGTAGACAACCGCAGTTGCCTGGCTCCTCACGGTCACAGCAGTTGGGCAAGCCAGTGGCGTTGCCGTTATAGCCAACGGCGAGCACCTTGCGAAAATCTAAACTAGTAATGACTGTTCCAACTTTGAGGCGCTTACAGGTCGAGCGCTCCGCCAAGCCAAACGCCAGACGCATGTATATTTGCTCAAATGTAGGCCGCGGCGACTGCTGCATGAGCGGTCATCTCCCGTCAGAAAAAAAGTTGCCTACCCGATATCACCCTCAGCCAAGTTTGCAAACGGCAAATCAGCCGGTTAGCGCCGCCTGGGAGTTCTCATATTGCTTACAGAAAATGATGACAGCATGAAGAATGATGATGTAGGTTAGGGAGCCTTGATGGTCTCATAGCTCAGCTGGATAGAGCACCGGATTTCTAATCCGGCGGTCGTAGGTTCGAATCCTACTGGGGCCGCCATCTTTCAACAGCCACCCCAGTCACAACCCTCAGTAACTCTTAGCGAAGATTACCCGCTGCTGACTTGGCCGACCTGAGAACAGGCATTTGCCCGCCTCTTTCTCGCCATCAAGGGGAATGCAACGCGCTGTGACCTTCAGATCTTTCAGCTTCTCCTGAGCCTCTGGACCTGGCGACCAGTGGGACAGGGCGAAGCCGCCGTGAATTTCTGGCTTATCGGCGTTGCGCGGCGTGAAGTAGGCGACAAAGTCGTCCCAGGAATCGATCTTCTGGGTGTTTTCTTCGCGGTGTTTTAGGGCTTTATTGAGTAGGCCGGACTGCATCTCGTCGAGAATTTTGGTGACCGTTCCAACAAACTCAGCGCGTGGGATAAAGGCCTTAGCTTTCGGCTCTTGATCGCGTCGACCGACCGCAACAGAACCAGATGCGACGTCACGTGGACCCACTTCTACCCGGAGCGGAACACCTTTTTTGATGTGCTGCCACGACTTTTCGCCGCCGCGCAGATCGCGTTGATCGAGGTGCACTTGCAGCGGTTGGCCAGAGTATTGTTGCGCTTGCAGCTCTGCCTTCAGCGAGTGACAGAACTCCATCACTTGCGCCTTCTCTTCATCGTTGCGATGAATCGGCATGATCACGACGTGGTGTGGAGCTAGGCGAGGTGGCAAGATCAGACCATCGTCGTCCGAGTGGGTCATTAACAGACCGCCGACTAGACGCGTCGACACACCCCAAGACGTCGTCCAAGCAATCTCTTCGCGGCTCTCTTGATTGAGGAACTTAATCCCCGAGGCTTTCGCGAAGTTCTGGCCGAGAAAGTGCGAAGTCCCCGATTGCAGCGCCTTACGGTCCTGCATCATGGCCTCGATGGTGTAGGTATTTACCGCACCCGGGAAGCGTTCTTCCGGTGTCTTCTCCCCCTTGATCACTGGCATTGCCATGTAGTTCTCAGCGAAGTCCGCATAGACATCAAGCATGCGCATGGTCTCTTCCATCGCCTCTTGGGCGGTGGCGTGCACTGTGTGCCCCTCTTGCCAGAGGAATTCAGACGTACGCAGAAACATCCGCGTCCGCATTTCCCAGCGCATCACGTTAGCCCACTGGTTAATCAAGATCGGTAGATCTCGGTAAGACTGCACCCATTTGGCATAGGACGCGCCAATGATGGTTTCACTGGTGGGGCGGATAATCAGTGGCTCTTCGAGTTCGCCTGCTGGGACAAGTCCCCCACCTGGCTTGGCTTCCAGACGGTGGTGAGTCACTACGGCACACTCCTTAGCGAAGCCCTCGACGTGCTCGGCCTCCTTCTCGAGAAAGCTAAGCGGAATCAGTAAGGGGAAGTAGGCGTTCACATGGCCGGTGTCTTTGAACATCTTGTCCAAGACGCGTTGCATATTCTCCCAGACTGCATAGCCCCATGGCTTGATCACCATGCAGCCGCGTACCGGACTGTTTTCTGCGAGATCAGCGGCCTTCACCACCTGCTGATACCATTCCGGATAATCATCGGCGCGAGTTGGGGTAATTGCGGTCTTAGCTGCCATGGTATGCGCTCACTTCTAGTCAACAAAATCAGGTGGAATGGGAGTCCCCCGCTGGGGCCGCCTACTTTGATACTATTCTTACTAAAGGGGAGGAATAGCAAAAGCCGTTTTTACTGGCTTCGGTCACGAAAATCCCTTAAGAGAAGCCAATTCTTTTTGCTATGATAGCGGGACTTTCGCCCCAATCGCAGAAGCAGACTCAAGCAAAATCGGCAAAATGCCGAGCTTGGCTGTGTAGTCTTTAAATGAGGTTCTTGTGCAGTTACTAGTCCAACAACTCCGCACTATCGTTAGCGCCGGCCAGGTCGACGCCCGAACTATCGCCGCGATTGAGACGTTGGTATCCGAGGCCTATCCCCGCCTGCAGGAAGAGCTATTATTTAAGCCAAATCCGCGTCCAGGGCGCTACATGTGCTACCAAGACCCTGACTTCGATTTTGTCATCATGGCACTTGTATGGGGCCCGGGAGATGCCACCCCCATCCATGATCACGGTACCTGGGGTGTCGAATTAGTCCTGCAAAATCAGCTACGTGTCACCAACTATACGCAGTGTGAACAAAACCCGGAAGCGACGCAGTCGCTGGTTCTTCAGCCCGGCGCAGTGATGCACAACCTGCCACCAGCACGGGATGTCCATAAAATCGAGCATGCCAGCGGCGACTGTGCCATCTCGCTCCACATCTACGGCAAGGCACTGACGGAAAATCGCTCCTTTGTTCCCGGGTCAGGCTTTCAAAAGAGCCAGCTACAATGTCATCCCTGGCCTGCTGCGAAAGCAGCCGGGCGCTAGACCGCAGCAGCAAGGCTCTTGATTAACTGGGTTTAATATAAAAGTTTTCAAGTTTTACCAAGGCTGTCCGATGACTTCAAGGGACCTCGAGCTAGCGAGGCGACCCACCATCGGGGCAGAATATGGCCAACCGCACCACAGAAAACTTAGAACAGGCACCGAGCACGGAGCCGCCAGTCACCACTGCCGTCACGGTCCTGCCACGGCAGTCTCCTTCAAGCATAGAGCTAAACTACCCCGACCCTACCCTGCTGAGCATGGTGCTGCGCGATGTTTCGCGCTGGTCCGGCTACAACTTTGTCATGGAACCTAGCCTCAATACGAAAATCCAAATTTTCGCCCCTCGTCGGCTCAAATTCAATGAAGCCTATGACGTCTTTCTCGCCTCGCTTGCCGTGATAAATTTGCGTGCTGTCCAGATCGGGAACGTCGTCAAAATAGTTCCAGTCACACTGATCATCGCGGTGTGATAGGGTCGCCGGTGCCGCCGTTCGGAGCGGCGACTGACGACACTCATTGCACTGTTAGGACGATCAGTTTGAGCGAGCATATTACCACTACGCCCATGCCCCCGATGTCTCCTCGCCTAACTTGGTTTATGGCCATCAGCGTGGGATTGATCGTCGCGAATGGTTACTACGCGCAACCCATCCTAGCGGAACTCGGCCGCGAGTTTGCGCTCGATGCGAAGGACGCCGGCCGGATAGTTATGACCACGCAAATGGGCACAGCACTCGGGATGCTGACGGTTGTGCCACTGGGCGACACGCGAGAGCTGCGGCGTCTTATCACAACGCTGCTGATGGTAGCGACCACGGCGCTACTCGGGATGGCAACGGCGCAGACTTCCCTGGCACTTTTTATCGCCAGCTTCGGTGTCGGCATGACGACATCTATCGTCCATCTCATCGTGCCTTACTCAGCGCACTTAGCAGCCCCGGAGCAACGAGGGCGCGTCGTTGGCACTGTGCTTAGCGGCCTTTTAGTGGGCATTTTATTGGCGCGCACAGCCAGCGGTCTGACAGCAGGCCTGATTGGTTGGCGAGGGGTGTACTGGTCGTCGGCGGGCATCATGCTGACCTTGGCCATTCTGACTCGGCGCCTACTGCCACCCCGCCCTGCTACAGTCCACATGAAATACAAAGACCTACTGCGCTCAGTCGTCGATCTTATGCGCAAACACCAAGCATTGCGCGAAGCCGCCTTTATCAGTGCCATGCTGTTTGCTGCATTCAGCGCCTTATGGACGACGCTGATTTTTCTCCTCGAGGCACCACCATTTAACTACGGCGCGAAAGCAGCCGGACTCTTTGGCCTAGTCGGAGCCATTGGCGCTGCAGGGGCTCCGTTATTCGGCCGACTATCGGACCGTATTGGTACTCGCGCTACCGTTGGCTACGCTCTGGCGATCACTTTAGTTGGCTTTATTGTGCTAGCCGCTTGGGGCAAAACGATCACCGGCCTAATCATTGGTATCTTGCTGATGGACCTCGGTGTCCAGTCAGGTCACGTGGCAAATCAGACGCGGATTTACGGCATCGATCCCACAGCGCGTGGCCGTCTGAACACCGGCTACATGGTGACCTATTTTATTGGCGGCGCCTTCGGTTCGGCAGCCGGCGCTTTCTTCTGGCAACAGTTTGAATGGCTCGGTGTCTGCCTTTTCGCCATTGGCGCTATCGCAGTGGCTATTGGCCTGCTGCTTAAGACCACCCGCGCTGGGATCTCGAGTGGGTCGTTGGCCACTAAATGAGCCATCTCCATGTCGTTCGACTTCGCACGGTGCTTCTGCGATTATTAAGTCGCTACCGAGGCATCTATGGCCGGATTTGTATCGAAGGGATCGAAGGAATAGTTAGTGATGGTAAACTCTAGGCAACAAATTGGCATCACGAGATCATCAAAGCCCATCGTTCAACCTCTCAACTCAGACAAAACGAACCTGGCAGAGGTTTTCGCAGACTACACGTTAGAGGACCACTTCGATTCGTACGCATTGTTTCAGTATTTACTCTCACGGGAACTAGCCAAAATGGGCTGGGATTCACCTTGGCTGGAGCCATACGATTCCATCTCAGATTTTCACAGTAAAACCATTGGCGACTTGGCGATAACGTCTCAAAAGAGAGCATTAGGCCTTGCGACGATTTTTGATGTAATTGAGTTCGGCAAGACCAGAGCTGACCCCATCTTCGTATAAAACCTGCCACTGTGGATCAAGCAGACTATTCAATACGAGGTTTGGATCTTTGTCCCCATCTCCGATCATGTAAAAACTCTTACCCGCGACCAGCCGGTTAATATAGCGGCCGGGTCCGTCACAAGACACTATGTGGTACTCAGGATTGTCTTTACAAAATTGGATCAGTTGGGGAAGACAAGACCGCCCGAAAGATCCACAAAAATCATGGTCTGTGAGACCGAGCCATTCAATTTCATAATAGTTTTTAACTAACCCAACGCGCTTATTGAAGGCTCTCGCATTCAAAAAAAGTTCGATTTTGTGTTCTCTAGCACGCGCGCCCATGCTCACACCTTAAAGCTAGGCCAATTTAATTCCCTACAAGTTATCGGATGTTCATGGCTAAAAATGAATCGCGATGACGCCCCAGGATAACCATCCGTATCCAATGCTGTTTTAAAGTCAAATCAGGCAATCCTAGATTAGATATTGAGCCTTACTTATGAGTGTGGATAGTGTAATTCAGTAGGATTATCAAAGAAACCTTATGCAACCGTGGGAGACGCAGTATGTTTGCCGAATTTCAAGGCATCAGTAACTATCAGGCATACAAGAAAGTGTTTTCTGACCGAATGATGCTGCCTCATCCGACAGATCCCCGCCGCCTGCTCGGTAACACTCAACGTGAGGATTTCTTGCCCTTCTTGCATCCTCTAATCAAGCGACTCCCAACGAATGCTAATATATTTGACGTTGGTGCTGGCGCAGGAGAGATAGTTGATCTCGCTCTTTATGAAGCAACCGCTGCAACGATCAGCATAGAAGAGCCTAATCCCTTGCTGATCAATGGCTACAAGGCTAAGGTCAAAAAATATCCAAATTTACGCTTAGGTCTAGTCCATGAAGGCAGCGTGCAGGATCTCTACCGGCATGCAACATTAAACCCGCTTCCCAGTGCCGCTGAGGCGCCGGCCAAGAATTCTCAAGACCTAGTTCTAGCGTTACAAATGATTTACCACGTCACGCCGTTCGAAAAAAACGACATCGATCCAGACACAGAGATCATCGATGCGTTGGCCTTTTTGTATGAAACGATGAGACCTGGGGCATCACTGTTTCTAGTTTATAGCGACGATGACACAGCGACGACTGCTTTGGCGTCTGAATGGTATTTTGAAAAGACGAATCAGCTATCTAAGCTCGCCAATTTTCAAAAAATAAAGCAAGCGAGACATAGAATCTTGAAGTCAGGTTTGATAGCGGAATTACTTGCAGCAAAATTCCCCCACAACAAACCAAGACTCACCTGTGAGAGGACGTCTAGTTGGATTTTTGGCAGCACGCTGGAAGACATGGCAATACTATGCCTTCTTGGCGATGACGAATTGAGCAACGATCAGGAATTTGATGCGGGAAAACTATCGATCTATTTGGATTTTGTTAAGACTCATGCTGAAAAAATTCAATTAGGAATAGAACGACGGTCCATCGCGCAGAATGGAATGTATCGATTCTTTCAAGGTCAGATAGTCCTAACCATAGAAAAACCTTGTCAGTGAAACTTAGCTGCTTAATTGCCAAGGCATGAGATCACCGGAACTTCCAATCACACTTGGAATCGTTGGAACCACACTCGCAGCTCCAAGCCTTAGATGCACACGACGCAGACCCGACACGAGAGTTATCGTTGTCACGGTTACATTCATGACTAGGCTTGTCTTTATACAGGTCGGCGCATGGATCAGAAGGCTTTGGGACATCGTTACAACCATTCGCTGCAAACTCTGCCGCAAATTTAGCACTTTTAAATCCCTGCTTTGCAAAAGTACCAGTGGATGGGGAGCCCAGTTGAGTTGCAGGGTTACCAATCGAACCTGACAAGGCCGCCAAGTACGCACAACCGAAACCGCATTTACCTTCCACAATCTCCTTCTGCTTAGTAATCCCGGTGTCGTCCTCCCATTTCTTCGACATCTCAGCACACTTTGTAACCTTGTCATCTGCAACAAGCTGGAGCTCTGGATTTGTCATCGGCTCACTTGAGAGTGCTAACCTAGCACCTTGTTGAGCAAATTCTGACCTCCCCTCGTTGGTGAAGACAACACGCCCTGGTTTCAGACGGTAAATAGAGGCCAGCGTGGTTGAACTTAAAAACCTTTTGTATGTAGACATAAATTGGTCGGTAAAAACAGCCCGTGCAACAGGAGATTTATCTCTCATGCCAACAAAAACACTCATGGACGGCTTGGCTAATTCAGCCTCCAATTTTTTATGCAAAGCTTCTTTGCTCTCCACAGTCTTCTCGGCATCAGCCATATATTTAGCTATGGGGTCGGCATCGAGGCCATAGTCGCCAGCAGCCGCTAATTCTGAAGAGTTGGGCTTACAGCCATGCGAACTGAAGATGGCTAGGACCAAATAAAAGGTATGAAACTTCATCGCGCGATCTCTCCAAAAGTTTGCGAGGATCATCGGCTTGTTTGTTAATAAACTTTAGTTTTTTATAATATCTTGATTTATTAGGCACTTAGTTGCGCGACAACAGCACTGCATCGTGAGTTCTGTGAACATTTGGGCCATTTCGGTGCCGTTTTTCCTGCGTCCTCTTACGCTTGGGAACTTGAAAAAGGAACCTAGTCATGACGGGTGAGTGTGCCGCCGTCAGAGCTCCGATTGCGATAAAAACAATTTTCCACAAACCGTTAAAATCAGTCGCATTGGCAAATATAAGGATAAATAACGCAATCCCCGCATGGGCCGCAAGAGTGAATGGTAGAGATTTTTTTGTGTACTCGCTCAAACTCCAGCCTTTACCTAGGCACTGTTCCCGGGATGAATCAATGGCATGCCAAAATGCGAAAAAGCAAAAAAATCCCGGCAGCAAAGGTAGCGAAATGCTGCTGAGTCCCAGCAATATTGTGGCAGGAAGACCCTGACCCAATCGACCTGTAGCTTTACGTTGGTAGTTGTCTAAAATCCAAGAAGCCGTCGCTGCGACAACAAACAAAAAAAGACTTAGTCCACGCATCATCCCAATCGGAAGTGATACAAGCATAGGCCGGTTCCCAACAATCATTTGAATGATTGGCAAAGAATCAGTCCAGTGGAACAAAACCCCGAAAGT
>CAIWTN010000025.1 GCA_903915625.1 uncultured Pseudomonadota bacterium
ATCTCAAGATTGACATGAGAGCCGTCATCCAGCCGCAGCAAGAGATCCAACTCAACACCGCGCTCGTCTACTAGTTGCCGCGGAACGATCGGGTTTAGGACTTCTAGACTGACGATGGGTGACGGCGGTGTAATGATGCAACTAATCAGATCGATCAGACCGTCGCGACAGTCGGGCGAAGAGAGCAGCATCTTGCTGACGACGTCTAAACAGGGGTCCAGGATTTTGCCACTGTTGTCGGAGTCGACTTTGCTTATCTTTTTATTTCGATCTTTACCCATGCCAAACCTCGCTAGATCATGTGAACAATGTTTCGTGTGACACAAAACGGTGTGATCACCTGATCTACGTCACAAGGACTGGCGAGAGCCAACGACATGGACGGACATCAACAATGAGTGCGGGATTGACTTGGGCCGAGCGGCAGCTTTTCTCGTAGCTTCTTAACTTTACGAGCGACAGGCTGCCGCGGGATCTTCTGCAAAAAAGTTTAAGCCATGAACTTAACGCTCGTCACTTGGTGAAAACCTGTTTTTTACCGCATATAAAACAAATATTTATTAGTATTCAAAAACAGCCGCGCTGCTCGGCTGTTCCGGCAGGGCTCTATGAATCTCGACCGTGCGTTACGGACTCGAGCTTGTGCCTATACCACTCATTTCCGAATGCGGCCGCGGCAGCGAAGTTATTATGAAGTCTGCACTTCACTTGCAAGTTGCTCGCGGAATGTTCGCCGCCACGGCAATACAGATTGATATGATCTAACTCGATCATCATCTTTTCTTGGCAGCGAGATCCATCCGGATGCATATGCGTACACTGCCCCTGATCTCGTAGCCACACCTGATGCCGCACGGCAGCGGGTATATACCTACCTGCAATGTTTTGTTGCTGACGCGTTGCAGCGATAGTGGGTCCCTCCTTTGGGGCTGCCACTGCGGCATCATTATTCTCGACAGTTTTCTCGACATTGTTGTTTCGGCTTCCCAGATCATCATCAAGATTTCGCTGCCGCGCGGCAGCGCGCTCGGCCTTGCGCAATGGATCTCGTTTGGTGAGCAGGTCACCCACAGCTTTCATAAAGATTTCCGCATCGGTTGGCACGGAGCCAGCAGCAGCTAAAACTTCACGCGCCCTCTCGAGCAAGGCGAATTGCGACTTGGTCAGAGTGAGCTTTAACTCACAGATCTCTTCCTCAGGCAGAAGCTCACCATCTGGGGTGACCCGAGACATAAAAAGCTTAGCCTCCCTGAGGCTCTTACCTCTGATATTTTCCAGTACGACCTTGCGATTAGCCCGCGTGATCTTGGCCGAGATCAGTGCCAAATGAGACAGCGAGATCTCGCCTGCTTCGAGCAAAAGCTTTGCTTCTGGTATGAATCTAAGGGTGCGAGATGCAGCCGATCTCTTTAGGTACTGATCTTTGGTTAGGGCTATATGCCGCGCAAATTTTTCTACCGACATGCCGCAGCTGGGAGCAGCTCGGCGAAGCTCAAGCTCGCCAATGACCCTCAGCGACCGCATCGTCAGGGACTTTTCTTCCCGGTGAATTTTTTGAGCTTCAGCGATTAAGTGAAGTAACTGCTCTCGGAAAGTCATCATAGGGCGGCTCCAACGCAAAAAAATTGCGGTTACACGACACTCACAACATTTACTTACCACAAGTTTTTAAGAGTGAATCGCGGCTGGCCTTCTCGGTGAAAAATAGATATCAGCTTTGGCTTCCAAATTTCAAAACTACGGCGTTAAATTTTTGGCTAGATAAAAAAATTAATCGACCAAGGTTTTGGCGCAATAAATGCTCAATTTGAGGCCCGCTAAAATGTGTCAAGCAAAATGAACAGTCACTCGCAGATGTCCGCCAAAGACCTGACGAGAGCGATTGTGTCTAATCCGCTGCCGCGCGGCAGCGGAGGTTGGCATGGTGAGTGTAGTGCCTAGGGTGAGGTCGAGGACTTAAACTAATTTGCAGAAGAAGGCTGCCGCGAAGCAGTTGCCAGACGGCACCCAGAATTCCGCCCCCAAGCACCCCATTAAATAACTGAATTCTTTTGGATATTTACACGCGATTTAATTTATTTCTCAAGCCAGAGCAACAACTTACCGACGCAACTCTTAAGGAAGAATCCTGGGGGTGCGTCCGAATCTTAAGACTCCCTGGGTTTCGCAAAGGGAATTCCGAATGCGACAGGCCGATAGAAAATCAAACAACGTGTTGCTGCGGTACGCATTGGCAGCACTTTTGATTTCCCACTTCGCAGCATCGACCGACTCGCAAGCCTTTCCCTACGAACTATCCTACGCAAGTCGCATCACCGACGCTCAGGGCGTACCACTTACAGGCCCGGTAGATATTCAGGTCGATTTCTTCACCGATCCCACGAACAGCAACTCACGCATAAACATCCCGCCTGTGACCATATCAAAGGTTCCATTAGCTGACGGTGTTTTTCAACTAAGCATCACTCTGACAGATGTCGATTTCCATACAGTGTTCGCTAACAGTGACGACACTGTCTACATTCAAGTGACCGACGTGACTCATGGTAAGACATTTCAGAGACAGCAATTTGGTGTCGCTCCTTACGCACTGAAGATCCCGATCGACGACGATGCGCTCCGCTACAATAACAAAGGCCACTTAACGGTGGGTACAAACGCTCCTGCGAATGGCCAAGTTTTAATGGCGGATAACGCCGGCAAGCTAAAGTGGACGGATCTGACAGGACCTAATCTCACGACAACGACACCAAGCTCGGGACAAATACTTGGGTATAACGGGACGCGTTGGGTGCCTCAGACTGCACCAGCTGGTGGCACAGGTGGTACCGGCAGCGTAATAACTGCGCTAACTGGGGATGTATCGGCATCGGGTAATGGCTCTGTAGCTGCAAACCTAAGTAACACTGGTGTGACTGCTGGTACTTACACCAAAGTAACGGTTGATGCGAAGGGGCGTGTTCAAGCTGGTGCGAGTTTAACTGCCGCGGATATTCCGCCTTTGAGTGCTGGCGTGATTGCTTCGGGTACGCTGAGTGCTGCTAATGGTGGTACGGGAGTAAATTCCACGGCTACATTCCCGACTTCGGGGGTTGTGGTGACACGCGATGCTACGGAAACGCTGACCAACAAAACTTTGAATGGAGTAACGACAATTAACACAACCGGCACTATTAACTCTGGTGCCCACACAGTGACTGGAAACGTAACAATTCAGGGCAATAACACGACTGCAAATAGACTTGTGCTAAATGATAAGGGTGCTACTAACTTCTTAGCCTTAAAAGCTCCCGACACACTCACAGGTTCAGCTACATGGGTTTTACCAGGCGCTGATGGTACAGCTGGTCAAGTGCTGTCAACCAACGGAAGTGGAAACTTAACTTGGGCCTCTGGTCTTGCTCCAACTGGTTCAGCCGGTGGTGACCTTACTGGAAATTTCCCGAGTCCAACGCTAGCTAACAGCGGTATTTCTTCGGGCACTTACACCAAAATATCAGTCGACGCGAAAGGGCGCGCTTTTTATGGCACTACGTTAACTGTGAGCGACATTCCGAGTTTGCCTGCGAGTATGATCGGGTCCGGAATCATTCCCGTTGCGAATGGCGGCACTGGTGCCACAAGCTTTACGAACAATGGTGTCATCCTCGGCAACAGTGCGGGCAACTTACTATCGACCGCTGCAGGATCTGCTTACCAAAGCCTAACCATCCCGGCTGGCGGGGGCGTTCCAGCCTTCAGCGCCTTAAATTTATCTCAAAGCGCTGCCGTTACGGGGATATTACCAAGCGCACTTGGTGGTACGGGAATTAGCTCAACCGCGACGTTCCCGAGTGCTGGGATAGTTGTGACACGCGACGCCACAGAAACTCTGACCAATAAAACGTTGAGTGGAGCAACGACAATTTACACAACCGGCACCATTAACTCTGGTGCCCACACAGTGACTGGAAACGTGACGATTCAGGGCAACAACACGACTGCGAGTAAACTTGTTCTTAACGATAAGGGGTCTGCGAACTACCTAGCTTTAAAAGCGCCTGACACACTTTCAGCATCATCGACGTGGGTGCTACCAGGATCTGATGGCACTGCTGGTCAAGTGCTATCAACTAACGGCAGCGGCTTTTTATCGTGGGCGTCTGGTCTTGCTCCAACTGGTGCTGCCGGTGGTGACCTTACTGGTACTTTCCCGAGTCCAATTTTGATCAATACCGGGGTTACTGTTGGGACTTATACTAAAATAGGCGTCGACTCAAAAGGTCGCGCTTTTTATGGCTCATCTTTGACGCCTGCAGACATCCCATTGCACAGCGCTGCTTTGATTACATCGGGCACACTTAGTGTTGCAAATGGCGGTACCGGAGCCACGTCAACCACCACGAATTATGTGTTCGCTGGCCCAACAAATGGTAGCTCTGGCGCGCCCTCGTTCCGTACTCTAGTGGCTGGAGATCTTCCATCTATGGTTGGTGCCAATGGTACGACCGCTGGGACGGCGGGAGCTGTGACGCAACCAGCCGCAACAGATAACGTGAAGTTTCTCCGCGGCGACGGCACGTGGGCTGCGCCCCCGACAGCGGCGGCTGGTGCAACTAACCAGATTCAGTACAACAGCGGTGGTGCTCTGACCGGCAATGTTAATTTCGTTTATTCGGCAGAGAATGTCGGAATAGGCACCACTTCCCCTGGTGCAAAGCTCGATGTCAACGGCACTATAAAAATCACCGGCGGCACACCTGGCGCTGGGAAGGTCTTGACCAGCGACGCTACAGGCCTTGCTTCCTGGACTATGCCGCTCACAGGCACTGTCACAAGTGTCGGTATCACAGCTCCAGCTAGTGGCATCACAGTGGCAAGTGGCAGCCCAGTCACGACTTCAGGCAACATCATATTGTTATTAGCTAATGACCTCAGTGCTGTTGAGTCACTATCCACCACTGGTTTAGCTAAACGCACAGCTGCTGACACATGGACCACTGTGACCGACAATTCAGCTAACTGGGATACTAGCTACACCGATCGACTCAAGTGGGACGGTGGTGCAACGGGCTTAGTCGCAACTACCGGTCGTACAAGCCTTGGTCTCGGTAGTTTGGCAACGCTGTCGGCGGTGGGGAGCACTGAGATTACTAATGATTCGATTGTGAACGCAGATATCTCGGCCTCAGCAACAATTGCTGACACAAAGCTTGCTACCATCAGTACCGCTGGCAAAGTGTCAGGATCGGCAATCACGTCCGGCACGATTGGTGGCACAACGACTATCAGCACTTCTGGGACGATTGCGACAACTTCGACTGTCTCTGCAGTAGGTCTCAGTTCAACTAGCGGTTTAAATGTCAGCGCCGTCGACGATGTCACAATCAAGGCCGACACTAACGCAGGAGGTGTAGGTTCAATTGCATTTTCCACAAGAAACATTGAGAGAATGCGGGTTGTTAATGGTGGCAATGTCGGAATAGGTACTACATCGCCGTCTTACACCCTGCATGTCAACGGATCTGTTGCCGGCAATGGGTCTTACAACTCCCTTTCGGATATTAGGTTTAAAAAAGATGTCCAAGACCTAGTAGGTAGTCTCGCCAAGGTGCTGGCAATCCGTGGTGTGAGCTACAAGTGGATCGACGAGGAAAAAAACGGCAGCGGCACTCATTACGGCGTAATCGCTCAAGAGATTGAGAAAATCCTCCCGGACGTTGTTGTCACTGGGTCAGATGGTATCAAGCGCGTGAAATATGATGACTTGATACCTGTGATCATCGAAGCACTGAAGGTTGAAAAAGCCAACAAGGATGCCGAGATTGCCCAGCTCAAATCTGAGTCTGCGCTTCTTAAATCAGCATTGTGCAGTAAATTCTCTGATTTATCGATTTGCTCCAACTAATTTTCGTAAAGACTATAAGAAATCCAGATCCATGCCGCGCGGCAGCGCGCTCCGCTTTACGCATTGGATCTCTCTTGGTTAGTAAATCTCCGACTGCCTTCTTAAAGGTTTCCGCATCTTCTGACACGGAAAGAGTACCAGCTAAAACTTCGCGGGCTCTCTCTAGCAAGTGTAAAAATGCGTCATGAAAAACTGAAGATGGTTAGCAGATGTCCGTGACAAACCTGGGACGAGTGAGCAGTGATAATCCAATGCCGCACAGCAGCTGCCAAACAGCACCCCCAATCCCCCAAAGCACCCCATTAAATAACTGAATTCTTTTGGTTATTTACAAACGATTTCATTTGTTTCTCAAGCCAGACCGCCAACTTGCCGAGAGTCTTTGGAAAGCGGGAATTTGTGGATTTATCCGCAACTTAGAACTCGCGAAACTTGCCAAAGGCAGTGACGAATGCGACAGGCCGATAAAAAATCAAACAACGTGTTGCTGCGGTACGCCTTGGCAGCACTTTTGATTGCCCACTTCGCAGCATCGAGTGATGCGCAGGCCTTTCCCTACGAACTATCTTACGCAAGTCGCATCACCGACGCTCAGGGCGTACCACTTACAGGCCCGGTAGATATTCAGGTCGATTTCTTTACCGATCCAACGAACAGCAACTCACGTATAAACATCCCGACTGTGGCTATATCACGGGTGCCGTTAGCTGACGGCGTCTTTCAACTCAGCATCACACTGACAGATGTCGAGTTCAATACGGTGTTCGCTAACAGTGCGGATACTGTCTACATTCAAGTTACCGACGTCACGCACGGTAAAACTTTTCAAAGACAGCAATTTGGTGCCGCTCCTTACGCACTAAAGATCCCGATCGACAACGATGCGCTCCGCTACAACAACCAAGGCCAGCTAACGGTGGGTACAAACGGCCCTACAAAAGCAGGCCAAGTGCTAATGGCAGATAGCGCGGGCAAGCTAAAGTGGACGGATCTTTCAGGGCCTAATCTAACGACCACAACGCCAAGCTCGGGACAAATTTTAGGTTACGACGGTGCGCATTGGGTGCCTCAGACTGCTCCGAGGGGAGGCGCAGGTGGTGGGGGCAGCTCAATTACTGCGCTCACTGGCGATGTCGCAGCCTCGGGTGTTGGCTCTGTTTCTGCAACATTAAGCACTACTGGTGTGGCTGCTGGTACTTACAGCAAAGTAACTGTCGATGCGAAGGGGCGAGTCAGCGCTGGGATGGCGTTAACAGCTGCGGATATTCCGCCGCTAAGTGCTGGGCTGATTACGTCCGGCACGTTGAGTGCTGCCAATGGTGGTACGGGAGTAAACTCCGCCGCTACGTTCCCGACGTCGGGCGTGGTGGTGACTCGTGATGCAACGGAAACTCTGACCAACAAAACTTTGAGTGGATCCACCACAATAAACACTAGCGGCAGCGTTACCTCTGGAGCCCACATTGCTAACGGTAATGTCACGATTCGAGGTGATGGAACTACTGCAAATAAACTTATCCTCAATGATAAGGGCACCACAAATTTCTTAGCTTTAAAAGCTCCTGACACACTCACAGCGTCAGCTACATGGATTATGCCAGGCGCTGATGGTACAGCTGGTCAAGTGCTGTCAACCAACGGCAGTGGAAACTTAACCTGGGCCTCTGGCCTTGCTCCAACTGGTGCCGCTGGTGGCGACCTTACTGGAAATTTCCCCACCCCTATTTTGACTAGTACCGGCATTACTGCCGGCACCTACACTAAAGTATCGGTCGATGCAAAAGGCCGCGCTGTTTATGGCACTATGTTGTCAGCCAGTGACATTCCGAGTTTGCCCGCGAGTGTGATCGGGTCCGGAGTCGTCCCCGTTGCAAATGGCGGGACCGGGTCCACAAGCCTTACGAATAATGGGGTCTTAGTCGGCGCAGGAAGTATGCAAGTTTCGACAGCAAACGGTACTCAATATCAAGTGCTTACAGCTAGTAGCGGTGGTGCCCCAACTTTCAGTGCTTTGGATTTGTCGCAGAGCGCTGCTGTTACTGGGGTATTGCCAAGTGCACTTGGTGGTACGGGAATTATCTCAACTGCGACGTTTCCGTCTGCGGGTGTAGTAGTGACACGCGACGCCACGGAAACGCTGACCAACAAGACTCTCTCTGGCGCCAATATTAATGGCTCCTCTAGTATCGGCGGGGCTACCACGATCAATACGACTGGTACAGCAGCGACGGGAGCACTCACTGCTGCAAGTGTTGTCTCCCAAGGTAGCGTCACGATTCAGGGCAACAACACGACCGCGAGTAAACTTGTTTTTAACGACAAGAGCTCTGCAAAATACTTAGCATTCAAGGCGCCCGACACACTTTCAGCATCATCAATGTGGGTGCTCCCAGGATCTGATGGTACTTCCGGTCAAGTGCTGGCAACTAACGGTAGTGGCTCATTATCGTGGGCCTCTGGCCTAGCTCCAACTGGTGCTGCCGGTGGTGATTTGGGTGGGAACTTTCCTAATCCAAATGTTGCAAGCGTTGGTGGAGTGACGGCTGCAAATATCGCTGCTGGTGTTAATCTAGCTAACGCAGCGACCAACGCAAACACGGCATCGACAATCATCAAACGTGACAGCTCTGGAAATTTTACAGCCGGCACTATTACGGCAAATTTACTTGGTAATGTAACCGGTAATCTAACGGGCAACGCCTCTACTGCTACTTCAGCCGGGGCATTTACTGGCTCTCTTGCTGGTGATGTAACTGGTGCGCAGGGAGCGACGGTGGTTGGAAATGTTGGTGGCGTCACTGCTGCCAACGTCGCATCGGGTGCTACTTCAGCTAACGCAGCGACCAACGCAAATACGGCATCGACGATCATCAAACGTGACGGCTCCGGAAATTTTGCGGCCGGCACAATTACAGGGAACCTAACGGGTAATGTGACCGGTAATGTCTCGGGTACGGCGACTAACGTCACCGGCACTGTAGCTGTCGCTAACGGCGGCACGGGTGCCACGACCCTAGCTGCCAACAACGTGCTACTTGGCAACGGTACCAGCACCTTGCAGGCCGTCGCACCAGGCAGCTCTGGTAACGTGCTTATGTCAAATGGAATTACATGGACAAGTGCACCATCTTCCACCAATTGGGCTGCGCCTGATGCTATAGGATCAACGACTTCAAATACTGGGGCATTCACAACTTTGACGACG
>CAIWTN010000026.1 GCA_903915625.1 uncultured Pseudomonadota bacterium
GCCAGCGGTGCCAGCAGCAGCTGCTACTTTTGTCGTCTTCTTGCGCGCGCCGACTTTTTTCTTAGCAGTGCCAACTTTTTTGGCTTTTGCTGCCGTCTTCTTCTTACCAGCTTTCTTTTTTTTCTTAACCAAGGCGAATCTCCTCCGACTAACGTTAAAGTTTACCCGAACATTCGGGAACCCTATCCACACTCTCCGCAACACTTCTGTCGCATGTATGTTCTAAGTGTATCATGACACGCGACAGTGTTGAAAATTTTTTACCGAATGTAGCTTGCGTTTTCAAACTATTTCGCACATCAGGCTCTTCTTCTTTTGTCCGACCGCGATTTTTTGTCCACCAAGCGGTAAAAATTTCTTCGTCACATCTCCGTTACACCTCGCTCATACCAACACCTTCAACCCTCTTATCGGTAGTTTTTGAAAAAACATAACACCCGATGATTAAAATTTTCGTCCCAGTCCACCGTGGACCAAATAAAGACTGCTGGTAGCCTGACTGAAATTTTGACACACAGCGACGGCGCAGCTCTGATCACTTGTGAATTTAGCCCACTGCCAAGACGCACCAAAGTCACTAAACCAGCCTTTGTCCCACGACCAGCGCCAAGCGCTGTCAGCCATGGCGCCCAAGGCTTTCGGGTTATTGTTAAAGGCCGGCGGTTGATAGCTTGCGGTGCCGATGAACGCATGTTTTGGGTTCACTGCGAGTGCAACGTTGATGGCAATGACGAGTCCTGTTGAAGATTGCGCACGGAGCGTGGCACTACCCGAGAACTGATCAGTTGTACCCAAAACCGGCATCTTGGAGTGTGCCAGTCCAACTCCGATTCCGATGCCGCTCCCCGAACTATCCCGTGATTCAGGATTTAAATCGTAAAAGACGATGGTTCTTGCTGTAGCTCTCAGGAACTTAGGTCCGGTCTGAGCGTTACTCGAATCTACAGTTTGAAAATTGTGCGCCTCGATGGCGGCAAATAAATACCAAGTTGCACCTTCTGGCTCCCATTCTCCCCTTAACTCGGTACTTCCAATATTGGCTGAACCTTGGAATGAATCGATACCGCCTTGCGCGGTGATGGTTTCGCTGCCTAGCCCCAAATTCAGTCGTAGGAATGCTCTTGTTGGCCGCTTGTAAGGACCGATTTGACCATTGCTACCAGTGTCATTGCCTGCATCATCGTCCATTAAAGGATCCCAATCGGCGGTGCTAGGCTGGCCGTGCTTGGGCATCCCACTCAAGTTCGTGGTTGATTTTTGGACCGGTGGTTTGGTCTGGCTAATGCGCACAGGACCCAATGATTGACCATTGGCGTCAAAAGCTTTGATCGTAATTTTCACTACAGGCTTAAGTATCAGCCAAGAATTGGTCGTGCGAAAAGTGGTCGTTACGCGGTGAAAGCGGTAGCTTCCTTGGTAGTAAGCTGCGTTCGGTACGGCTTGCCACTGATAGCGAGTCTGGCTGTAGCTGCTGGTGGCGCAAAGGCTGAAAAAACAAGCACCCACAGTCACTAAAAGGCGCTGGGTGCACCGAGTTGTGTGTCGAGCGGATTTGGCAATCATGTAGGGTATCCAACAAAGTAAAGAGCTGCAAAAATTCAGGCTCCTTATCAATCATGTTGGAAACATGCCGCTCTTGCAAGTCTGCTCAGGCTTTACTTCAGGCAACCAAATTGTGTGAATAATTGTTCTAGGTCGACGCTAGAATCAGTCGCTACTAATCCGTAACGCATGGAATCTTGCTTGCCAAAGTCCGGAGCGCTCCATGCTACACGCAGGTCAATCTCGTTGTCGGTAACCACCAGCTTCAATTCTGTGCCGATTGGCAGCGTTTTTTTCTCGCCGGTGATGACGATCCCGATACCATGCGCGGAAATGTCCACAGGGCGGCACGAAACTGAGCCTTTGCCATCCGCGCGAATTAAGCTTCCTGGTAACAGTCCTGTTAAATTTTTCCGCTCGGCCAAGCGTCGTTCTTTAAAAAGTGCCAATCCCATGACGTCCCCCTTAAGAAAGGATCCGACTTAAACTCTTGCCTGATACAAGTAGCGTCGGCATTTGCTGGGATTTCCTGAGCAACACTTCTAAGTTTTAATGAATTCAGGTATTTATCGCCTGCATTTAAAATCACTTTCGGCAGCTACATGGCGCCATAGGTCGCCCCAGAGGGAGGCTACGACAGTATTTGTATAGCGCTGCTGGACCCGTCTGCTACCTCGCTCCCGGAGTGTGAGCTGCAAATTTTCATCTTGGGCAAGATTGACTAGATGACGCGCGAGGCTGTCGCTGTCGCCCTCTGGAAAGATTAGGCCAGCATCGGCGATCACACGGGGGATCTCCCCCGATGATGACCCGACGACGATCGCAGATGCTGCCATCGCTTCGACCAAAATACGGCCAAATTGCTCTTTCCAATTGCTGCGAGTGCGTGAGGGTAAACAAAGTACATCTAGTGCTTTGAGATAGGTGGCAACCGCTGTTGATGGCACTTGCATGTGCCAACTGATGCGGTTTTCAATTCCGAGAGCCCGTGCTTGTGTTTGCAACTGTGGTAAATGGGGGCCGCTACCCAAGATTACCAGGCGCAGCCTAGGTACCTGTTTTAACGCTTGGGCTGCTGCTGACAGTAGAGTGTCCAGGCCCTTTTCTTCCACAAGTCTACCGGCGAAGCCGATGTGAAAGGCATCAGGCTCCAGGCCGAGGTCTCTTTTACGGATGCGCCGACCAGATGTGTCTGCCGGCTGTGCCGCAAACCATTCAAAATTCACGCCCATTTGCGGTATCTCGGCTATGTGACCGCGGTAACCTTTCGCGCGCAAGACCTGTGTCGCCTCGTCATTGCCAGTCACGGCAGCAGCGCTTCGGTTCAGCACCGTTTGTTCAGTCCAGGAAAAGGGCGGTGGATATTTTTTGTAAATATTTTGCCAGGTATAGAACATAAATTTGGCACCGATGGAATCAGCCGCGTGCAAACACTGACGCGTGACGAGCGAGTAGTGTTCCTCCTCACAGTTAATGATATCCGGCTTAAACTCGCGCACTGCAGCGGTAAGCCCACGGTAAAAGTGAAGATGATTTTTGCCATTTGCCACGATTGGCAGCCGCCTCAGCCAGTACTGATCACCTTCGGCATCGGGCTCAAATAATTGCGATCCCCATGCCGGTGGACAAATCAGGCCAACGGTAAAGCCTTGTTCAGCCAAGATGGTCAATTTTTGCCTATAGGCAGCAGCCACGTAAGGTTTGGAAATTGTCAGAACCCGCACTGTAGCTCCACAAAAAGCAAGCGTATTTTTAGGCGTTGCTGGAGGTTAGCGGCTCTACCAGCTGCCGAAGAAAAAGTATCGTACAATAGAGTCACTTAGGTAATCCACTTAGACATCGGAGCTAACCATCACGGGAGCTAACCATCACGCGGACTCCCGCCGCTGGAGGTCGACCAATGATAGCCATATTCCCAGAAATAGTTGCCACGTCGTCTGCCGGCGATGTCGAACGGCTGGCGATTTTGGTACGTCGCTACTTTGGTGGTGCACAGACTTTTGCACCGAAGCCCGATCTTGCGGCGTTGGTGGAAACTGCTGGGCTATCTCTTAGGTTTCTCGGTCTGGGCTCCGAGGGTGCCTTGCTTGCAAAGGACGAGCGCGGTGCGTTTAGTATCGTCATGGTCGTCAATCAGCGTCTAGATACTCAAGCTACTCAGTTCATGATCGCGCATTTGCTCGGACATTATTTGTTAGACATACAGCCGATTATTGCGCGTGGAGAGTGGCAGGTTAGTGGCTATCAGGAGGAGATTTGTGCTCTTGCGCGCTACTGCAAACAAAGCAACGGTACAGCCGCCACGCGTAAGGAGGAGGGGCGCGAGATGCGTGCTGATGCATTCGCTGCAGCATTGCTCCTTCCGCGCGCCATGGTGATTCGTGCGATGGATAAATTGCAGGATCCAGCCAAGGTCGCCGCCTTCTTTGGTGTGTCGCGAGCTTGTCTCCAGCGTCGCCTGAGTGATCTCGGGTTAGTTGCCAACGATCCCGTTAACTTTCTTGATGCCGAGATCCGGGCTGGGGTAGGAGAAGTAAATTCTGCATCGGCCGAAACTGATGCGGGCGAGTCTCAATTGGTATCTCCGGAGGGTTCGATGCCGCGAGCGTATGCCGCTTCGACCTACGGGACGACTGAAAAAATGACTCGCAATCAGCCCACGGTTGGAGCTCCAGTGACGACGCCAAATGCCCATTCTAACTCAGGTATCACCCCTAAATTAGAAGTCAACAGCTCTCCAGCACCCGGGGCGGCGGCAGCGTCTTCGTCGTCGTCTCTACGAGGGATGGACCGACTGCGTGAGATCGCTCGCAAACTAGATAAGGGTGTACCGCCCCAGCGTTAGTAAAATAATGGTTTCGGTGTTCGAAGATTTCGGCTTAGATGCTGGCTGAATGACAGCCTACGGCGACATACTTTGGTACCCAACTGCGCAGCGACTTCAAGACAGCCATATGGGGCGGTTTTCGGTTGCTATTGAGAAGCGCTATGGCCACGCTTTAGCCGATTTTCCTGCACTGCACGAGTGGTCGGTGCGCCATATTCCGGAATTTTGGCAGGCTGTAGTTGAGTACACCGGCATTGAATTCATGACCCCGCCGGTCTCGATTTATCACCCGCCGGCACAAGGCGGAATGTTGGGCGCAGAGTGGTTTTCTGGCGCCACTCTCAATTATGCAGCAGCTCAGCTTGCGGGTCCCGAACGACGTGAAGCTATCATCGCCGTGGCTGAAGGGGCGCCAATCCGCAGGCTGACCATGGCTGCGCTGCGCACCGAGGTCGCTCGCTGTGCGGCGGCGCTGCGGCAACTTGGGGTCGGGCCTGGCGACCGAGTCGCTGGCGTGGTGGCGAATATTCCCGAAGCTATCATTTCTATGTTGGCGACCACATCGCTTGGGGGTGTTTGGTCCTCGTGTTCGCCAGATTTTGGCGCTGCTGCAGTGACTGATCGCTTGCGTCAGATTGAGCCAAAAGTAGTTTTTTTCACCGAAGCATATGTATACGGCGGGCGAATTTTTGACTGCGCCGAGCAAATCAAAGCTACGATGGCAGAATTGCCAACCGTACAACGCGCAGTCCTGATCGATCACTTGGCTCGCGGAGTTGATGGATCCGGCACGGTAGGTCTTGGGGTAACTTGGAAAAAGTTTGTGTCCTCAGCACCCCACGAGCCACTGCAATTTACTCCGAGAAAGTTCTCTGATCCTTTATTTATTCTTTTCTCATCAGGTACCACCGGTGTGCCGAAAGCCATTGTTCACAGTGTCGGCGGGACTCTGATACAGCATAAAAAAGAACTCATGCTGCACTCAGACATCGGACCAGGTTCGCGTCTGATGTTCTACACGACCTGCGGCTGGATGATGTGGAACTGGATGGCCTCGGCACTGTCCACGGGTGCCTCATTGGTTCTTTTTGAGGGCTCTGTGGGTGCGCCAGACCTTGGAGTACTCTGGCGCACAGCACGTGAGCTTGGCGTCACAGCTTTGGGCACCAGCCCTAAGTTTATTGCGACATGTATGGCGCAACATCTCGACGTCAAATCTCTGCTGCAGGGCTATGCACCGAAAACGCTGCTAGCTACAGGGGCCCCACTTCTGCCCGAGCATTTTGCCTGGCTCTACCAACAGGTCGCACCAGCAGATGGTGATATGCACGTGGCTTCCATCAGCGGTGGCACGGACATTATTTCCTGCTTCATGCTCGGGACACCGACGTTGCCTGTGCGCGCTGGTGAGATCCAATATGCCGGCCTTGGCATGGATGTAGATGCCTGGGATGATCATGGGCAGTCGCAGCGTGGTCATAAGGCCGAGTTGGTCTGCAAGCAACCATTTCCAGCCATGCCCATAGGTTTTTGGCGCGATCCTGAGGGCAAGCGTTATCAAGCGGCTTATTTCGAACATTTTCAGAATCCGCAGGTATGGCGACACGGTGACTTTATCGAGATCACCCCACAGGGTGGTGTGATTGTCTACGGTCGTTCCGATGCCACGCTAAATCCAGGTGGTGTGAGAATTGGGACTGCTGAACTCTATCGGCAAGTCGAGACCGTTGCTGGCGTGATCGACGCTATTGCTGTCGCCCACCGTAGCGACGGCGACGAGTCTATTGTGCTTTTTGTGAAATTGGCGGAAGGCCTACAACTCACGGAAGCACTTGCGCGTGAGATCAAAACAACCTTGCGTCAACGCTTAACTCCCCGTCACGTGCCGCGGCAGGTGATTCAGGTGCGTGACATTCCCTATACGCGTAGCGGCAAGAAAGTGGAGCTTGCGGTGACGCAGGCTATCCACGGTGAGCCGGTCGCTAATCTGTCTGTCTTGGCAAATCCAGAGTCTATGGCTGAGTTCTTTGCTTTCGCTAAGGCTTGGCCAGAGTAGAGTGGGGACTTGCGACCACAAAAGGGACGATTAGCGCAATGGCAACCACGGCAGGGAAACTTTATTTACGGACGCTTCGTCGGCATTGGTTGCCTTATACCACCGGCATCGTAGCGCTTTTCTCCTGCAGTATTTCCGAAGTCATGATTCCGAAGTTCGTGCAATGGGCCCTCGATTTGATCGGCGGTCGCATGTCGATGCTGCCTGCGTGGATTGGGGCTGAGCGCAATGTTGCGACCCTGAATATGCTGATTCTGAGTCTGCTTTTGGTACTGCTACTCGGATTACTGGGGCGATTTGGCTGGCGTCAGCTTTTGGCTAGGCAGACGCACGTTTCTGGTCGTGATCTAAAGGTGCATTTTTGGCAGGTACTGCGACATTTGCCGCTAGCTACCTTTCATGAGTACTCGCTAGGCGACCTCATGAATAGGGCGACTGGCGATTGGAATGCGACTCGGGCGATTCATGGATTCACCTTGGTTCAGAGCTTAGATTTGATCTTTTTTTCTGTGCTTAGTATCGCATCCATGATTGCTATCGACTGGAAATTGGCGCTAGCATGCCTGGTGATACTCCCATTTCTGCCACGCAACATCCTCAAACTGGCGCGACGCGAACGCGACCAGCATGAGATCGCACAAGATAAATTAGGCGAGTTGTCTGATGCCGTGACGCAATCATTGAGTACGATTCGTTTGCAAAGGGCCACTCATAGCGAAGCTTTGTGGGAAGAACGACTCCACCGTGAAGCTCGTGAGTACTCAGAGCGACGCTTTGCCGTGGTCAAAACGGGCTGGAAGATCTATCCACTTGCCGCTCTACCAACATTGGGGGCATATGCGGTACTTTTATATTGGGGGGTCCATCTGGTGCAGATTGGGCAGCTCAGTATTGGTCAGTTTGTTGCCATGCAGTCTTATGTGCTGATGCTCCAAGGTCCATTAGCCGATATGGGAGATTGCATTGCCGAGTGGCAACGCGGTTTTGCTAGTTTCGGGCGCATGGTCGAGATTTTTAATCTACAGGCCCTAGCAGAACGCTTTCTCGGCAAGAATGCTCTGCCTGAGGAGCAGTCCCCGCGACTGAGCGTCAATCATTTGACGTTTTGCTACAGCGATAGTTCTCGACAGGTGCTGAAGGATGTCACTTTGCAGGTGGCTCCAGGGGAGCACATCGGAATTTTTGGACCTATCGGAGCGGGTAAATCGACTCTTCTGGCTGTTAGCGCTGGTCTGGTCGAGGTTGCGCCGGGCTTTGTCTCGCTCGCCGGGGTCGATGTGCATGACCTTGATCGGACTTGGTTGGCTCAGCATGTGACCATGGTACCGCAAAGGGCATTTCTATTTGCTGGTAGCATTCGCTACAACCTTCAGCTCGACCAGGAGTTTAGCGAGGCCGAGTTGTGGAGTGTCCTGAGTCTGGTGCGCTTAGACGCAGATGTGCGAAGATTTCCAGGTGGGCTGGACACGTGGGTCGGAGAGTGGGGCATAAATTTATCCGGTGGTCAAAAACAGCGCTTGGCGTTAGCGCGCGCGCTGCTGCGTGAGCGTTCGATGATTCTGCTCGATGACTGTTTGAGTGCGGTGGACGCAGTGACTGAAGAAGAGATCCTCCGCGGGCTGAGAGACCGTCTCAGAGGGACAACTGTGATTTGGGTGGCGCATCGGATGTCGACACTTAAACTCTGCGATCAGGTTTACCAACTTGATGGAGGTGAGTTGAGTCCGTTTGATTTGACCAATGCAGCTGATCAAAACGGCATGCGTCCAGGAGGAGCACCGTGACGGATAATGCTTCGTCTGAGTCTGACGATAAAATCCTTGCCTCGGCCAGCGATCTCATCGGCATGCTACAAGTTTTGCGCATGGGTAGTCATGTCTATAGGCAGCTTTTTTCCGCTCTAGCGTTGATTGTCGTAGCGGCTATGTCAGTGATGTACTCTGCGCGGCTACTTGGCCGCATCGTCGAGTCCTTAGTCAGTGGCCGCGACGCGTCCGAAATCTGGCCAATTTCAGCAGCATTCCTCGCACTTGAGGCGGGCGCTGTCGCTTGCCAATACTTTGGCCGGGTGATTTTGGCGCATGCGACCATTGAAATAACTTATAAGTTGCGTAGCGAGCTTTTCGCGAAAATGCGACGACTGCCGATTGCTTATTTTGATTCCCAGCCACTCGGACGAACGATCACTAGGCTGACTTCAGATGTCGAAGGCATCGAGAATTTTTTCACCGGTACACTGGCTAGGGTATTAATTGCCGTTATTAATATTGTGACTGTGCTCACGGCCATGTTGGTGACTGATTTGCACTTTGGCGTCATTATCGTCGCTGTATGCCTTCCGGCTCTGCTGTTTTCCGTCGGACTGCGCCGTCCAGTGGTATTTTGGCTACGCACTTACAAGCGCCGCTCTGCACATCTGAACGCAAAACTGGCTGAGTATTTAAATGGGCTGCCGGTGATCCGCATCTTTGGTCTCGAGATTTGGAGCCAGCGGCAATTTGATGAGTCGGCTGCAGAGCTTTTACAGGCTGGTATTGCGACCTTAAATTGGAATAGTGTCATTCGCCCAGTGGCAGTGTTTCTGTGCTCTTTACCAACCGTGCTTGTGCTGTGGCTTGGCGGTCAGCGAGTGATTGAGGGCGCTATGGAGCTCGGGCTTTTGGTTGCCTTCGTTCGCTTTAGCGAGCGATTTGTGTCCCCGATTCGAGTGATTTCGACAGAAATTCAAAATATCCAAGAGGCCGTCGTATCGAGTGAACGCGTACGTCGCATGCTCACAGAAACAGAAGAGCACGATGTGCTTGGGCGCGATGGTCCGCTATTGCCGACGTTGCGGGGCGGGATTGAGTTCCGCGATGTTTGTATGAGCTATAAATCAGGGACACAGGTACTTAAAGGCGTGTCGTTTAAAATTACCCCCGGTATGAAAGTGGGTCTTGTCGGAGCCACTGGCTCGGGCAAGAGTTCGACGGTGAATCTAATCCCCAGACTGTATCCGCTGCAAAGTGGGCAAATTTTTCTCGACGATATCAATATTGCCGACATCAAAAGCGCTCATTTACGTCGCCAGCTTGGTTACGTAAGCCAAGATGTGATCGTATTTGCCGGGAGTCTGCGAGAAAATTTACTCGCATCAGGAGCAGGACAGGGACTGAGTGACGAGCTCATTCTCGCTGCTTGCGCACGCACTGGTCTCAGCGAAGTCATCGCAAATGTCGAGGATGGTTTGGACTACCAGTTGGTCGAGGGCGGCGAAAATCTGAGTGCAGGGGAACGTCAGTTGGTTGCATTCACCCGCATGCTCCTGCGTGATCCTGCCATTTTGATTTTGGACGAAGCCACTGCGAATATTGATGAACACTGTGAGCGTATGATTCAGACGGCGACTTTCGAACTCATGGCCGGTCGCACATGCTTAGTGATCGCACACAGGCTGAGTACGATTATTAACTGCGATTTAATTTTAGTATTTGCCGATGGTCAGATTGTCGAGCAGGGCACGCACAGCGAGTTAATGGGCCGCGGTGGTTACTATGCTGACCTCGCTGGTAAGCAGTTGCTCGGTTGAGCTAACTGAATGTAACTGACTGTAATTATGATTGCCTACTTCTTCCTGTAAGCTGCGGCCACTGAGCGGATGGATCCAGTCGGAGGCGATCGCTGCTGCTGGTATCATGACAAAGGCGCGCTTTAGCATCTCGGGATGTGGGACAGATAGGGTAGGGCTGGCCCATGATGCGCTCTCCCAACGGCCCTCAGTGTCCAGGCGTTGCCATAGCAGGACGTCTAGGTCAATCAGGCGATTGCCCCAGCGTTCCGCGCGGATTCGTCCTAATTTAGTCTCAATGTTCAGTAGCTCGCTCAACACAGCCTCTGGATCCAGACTGGATGCCACTGTCACGGCAGAATTCAGGAAGGTCTGATCGGCAGCACCGATCGGCTCTGTGACATAAAATGGTGCAGTTGCAAGCACCGGACCGATGCTGCTGTTGACAGCGGTGACGGCGGCGCGTAATTGGGCGGAGCGGTCTCCAAGATTGCTACCAAGAGCGATCAGATAACGATGATTGAGGTTAGGATGTCTAAGGTTCAGCATAGCGGGGCGAAGCATAGCAGGAAGTCAAAGGCAGCGCTCACTCTTTTAGGGGGGATGAGCCCAGCGCAGTTTCTCGCCGATTACTGGCAAAAGCGTCCCTTGCTGATCCGCGGCGCCATGCCTAACTTCTCGGATTTATTGACCCCAGATGAGCTGGCTGGTTTGGCCATGCAGGAGGGCGTCTCGGCCAGGTTAGTTCTGGAGCGAGGCGGTCGCCGCCCTTGGCAGCTGGAACACGGTCCTTTTAGCGAGGAACGACTGACGGCCTTGCCTAAGTCGCATTGGAGCCTACTTGTGTCCAATGTCGAGCAATGGCTGGAATCAGGGGCACTAATTCTTGATAAGTTTAGCTTTGTGCCCCATTGGCGGGCCGATGATTTAATGGTCAGTTTTGCTCCGACTGGCGGCAGTGTTGGACCGCATGTCGATTCCTACGATGTGTTTTTGTTGCAAGGTATGGGGAGTCGTCGCTGGCAAATCGCTGAGCAAGGTGACCGTACCCTATTGTCAGGCGTGGATTTAAAAATCCTCAAAAAATTTCAGCCCGAGGCAGAGTGGGTTTTGGAACCTGGCGATATGCTCTATTTACCACCAGGAGTGGCGCACTACGGGGTGGCATCCGCGGATTGTATGACCTACTCGATTGGCTTTAGGGCGCCGGCGCAGCGTGATTTGCTTGAAGATTTCTACAATTTGCCGAAAAATCTAATGGATCTGGTCACTACCGATCAAATGTATAGCGATCCAGATTTAACCCTTCAGTTGAATCCTGGTGAGATCACACAGTCAGCGCTCGTTCGTGTTGAGGACATGCTTCGTGCGCCATTGGCGCATAATGACTTACTTGGGCGTTGGTTCGGGGCGCATGTGACGCGTCTGCCAGGTGCCAGTAAAGAGCCTTCGCGTCGACGCATGCCAGCAGAGTCAAAGCTGAATGACTTGCTTAAGTCTGATCGCAAAGTATGGCGTAGCGACCGTAGCCGCTTTGCTTTTTTTGCTCCTGCCGGAGCAACGATCTACTTCTACGTGGACGGCGATGAGTTGGCGGTACCGCAAGCTTTAAAGCCATTGTTAGAGGTTCTGTGTGCTACCCGCTGCAATCCCGGTCGTGCATTAGCTGCGGCCCTGCCTCGCGGTAAAGCGCGCGAACAGGCCCTGCTAATGCTGCGCCAAATGCTAGCACATGGGTCCCTTTATATAGGGTGATGGCTCGTCTTTAAGCAAATTGAGTCAACGAAAACACAGGAAGATTTAACGTTTTATGCTGTGCTGCAAAGGTCTCATGTCGACTACGGATTTAAGGCTTCTGCTAAGATTGTCGATAGTTTAGCGCTATTACCAATCGTCGAAGTCTGGGAGAAGTAGCCAATGGAATCAACCGCCGCCTTGCGTCGTCCGGCCGTTAGCGGCAAGGCGCCTAAGCCTACCTCGCTGCTGTCGCCCGCCATCGATGTGCTGATGATCGGGGGCGCCTCGATCTTGCTTTTTGTCTTGGCCTTTTTCGGCATCGACAAGAATGCCGATACGACGCAGATTTCCTGGGCCGCTTTCTACCTGGCGTTCGCAGTAAATAATCCGCATTTTATGGCATCTTACCTGCTGCTTTACCGCGACAAGCGGAAGGAGCTTTTCACGAATAAACGCTTTCTCTGGGCTGGCATTGTCGCTCCTACTTTAATCTTCGGCTATATGGCTGCATGTATCGCACTGCAGTCGCCGAAGTACCTAAGTTATGCGGTCAACGTCATGTATTTTACGGTTGGTTGGCACTACATCAAGCAGATCTATGGCACGATTGTGGTGACTGCAGCTCGTCGCGGATATTACTTCACTTTGAATGAGTCGCGCCTGCTTAAGGCGAATTTGTTTCCCGTTTGGTTTATGTCCTTTATCAACGGCAACCTTGGTATCCGTGAAATTCTGCATTACGGCATCGGCTACCACACCTTCAATTTCCCGCCGCAGCTTCTTGCCGTAAATTATGGCCTATTAGCTGTGAGCCTGGCAGTTGTGACTTATGTCGTGTTTCGCAAATGGCTTAATGATGGGCGTCTTCCCGGATGGCCAGCCATGGCGTCTTTTGCTGCGATTTATGTCTGGTATTTACCGAGCTTTTACCATTCGGTCTTTTGGTACTTGATCCCGTTCTTTCATTCATTGCAGTACTTATTGTTTGTGACGACCTTAAAAAAGAACCAGTACACGGTCGAAGCTGAGGCCAAAGCAGCCGACCCAGTGGCTCGCCGTACTTTCTTCGCCAAGCACTTTTTTGGCTTTTTTGCGACGATCTTGCTGCTTGGCTTTCTGACCTTCGATGGCATTCCGTTTATGCTGGACCAAGTTCTTCCCTACAACAAAGCCGTATTCGGTCCCCAGTTGGCGATGTTTGTCTTTGTTACCTTCATCAATATTCACCACTACTTTGTGGATAACGTCATTTGGCGCCGGGATAATCCAGCGCTTAAGGCTTATTTGTAGGTTTGGGGTCAGGCACTTTCAGGAAGCTCCTGAAATTACTGGTATCAGCCGATATTTATCCAAAATTGGGGCGACTCCCGGTGCCGGGGCTTCAAGCTAAGTCACCGTATTTAAGTCTTTTTACGCCCAAGTGGCAGTCGTTAGCCTGGCTGCGGATTTAGGGTGCTGGGCGACCGTAATCCACCGAAATTTTTGAATAAAAAAGCACTAAAGAATTATCGCTGCCGTGACGATTACCTAAAGAGATGAATAGGAAAGGGTCATATTTTTGCCATGATTTAGGCAGCCAATGGCTAAATTTTCGAAAAAATTCTACTTCGCAAGTATCGCTTGCTTGTTTAGCGTGTGGGCCTCCACATCGCCGACAGCATTAGCTGAGAGTGGGAATTTTTCTCTGTCTTACTCAGGTCGCCTGACTCAGGCTGATGGTGCGCCATTGAGTGGATCTGTCGATGTGACTGTTAAGTTTTGGAGCGCGCCCGATGCGGGCAACACTCTAGGATCCCCGATTGAGCTAACTAATATTGCTTTAAATCAAGGCTTGTTTACAATCCCGCTCGATCTGAATCCGGCTCAAGTTACCGCAGTATTTGGACAAGGCACAGATCCAGTTTTTATCGAGATTACTGCAGCTGGGAAAACTTATCCTAGGCAGCAGTATAGCTACGTGCCCTTCGCGTTAAGAGTACCCGTCGATGGAAAGACGTTGGCATTTGATACTGACGGCAAGCTCGCTCTCTCGCTAACTAGTCAACCTAGTGCAAATCAGTTTCTAACCAAAGACGGTACAGGGCGCCTCGCGTGGGGCAGTCCCGTAGTCACCACACTTCAGGGGCAGAATATTGCCAGCATGGCTCCGACTTCAGGACAGGTGCTTACCTATACCGGTGGACAGTGGGTGCCGCAGACTCTTGCAGTCTCCGGTGCTGCTGGCGGTACAGTAACTAATGTGAGTGGCACGGCTCCGCTCACTGTCACCACAGGAACGACAACACCAGTGATCTCGATGGCGCAGGCAAGCGGCAGCGCAAACGGCTATCTAAGCTCCGCCGATTGGTCTGCATTCAATGCTAAGCCTGGTGCCGCGGTCACTAGCGTGTCTACCGGCACGGGCCTAACTGGCGGACCGATTACGTCTAGCGGTACGATTAGTTTGAGTAATACTTCGGTTACTCCCGGATCTTACGCTCGTGCGAATATTGCTGTAGATGCTCAGGGCCGACTGACGGCAGCGGCAAACGGACCGAGTGTAAATCTTGCGAGCGAAGTCAGCGGCACTCTGCCAGTGGGAAACGGTGGTACAGGCGCTGCGAGCTTTACTAACAACGGCCTTTTGGTCGGAAGTGGTAGCCTGCCGGTATCGACGGTAACTGGGTCCCAGTACCAAGTGCTCACAGCTAGTGCTGGCGGTACGCCGAGTTTTGGGTCGATCAATTTGGATCAGTCAGCGGCAGTTACGGGCATTTTGCCTAGGGCGAATGGTGGTACCGGCGTAAACTCAACGGCTACCTTTCCAGGCTCGGGTGTGGTCGTTACCGAAGGGGCGACGGAAACACTGACCAATAAAACTTTGACCGGCGCTACGATCGACGGCGCATCAAATATTGGCGGCTCAACTACGGTGAGTACCACCGGTACTGTCAGTTCAGGTGCCGCGACGGTCGCCGGTAACGTCACGATTCTTGGTAATAGCACGACAGCTAATAAACTTGTGCTTAACGACAAAGGCTCTGCTAATTCAGTCGCATTGAAGGCTCCTGATACTTTGGCGTCGTCAATGACCTTGGAATTGCCGTCTAGCAGCGGCAGTACTGGCCAAGTACTCGCCACCAACGGCTCCGGCATTCTTAGTTGGGTATCTGCTGCGACCGGCAGTGTCACTAATGTTACGGGCACGGCTCCAATCTCAGTCGCCACTGGTACCTCAACACCAGTGATTTCTATGTCGCAAGCAAATGGCAGCACCAACGGCTACCTAAGCTCGGCCGACTGGACCACATTTAACAGTAAACAAGCTGCTGGTAATTATTTGACTGGCTTAACCGGTGACGTATCAGCCGCGGGGCCTGGGTCTGGTGCGGCAACGCTTGCTGCTGTCGCTATCGCAGGTACTGCTACCAAAGTTAGTTACGATGTGAAGGGCCGCGTGACCTCGGGTACGTCTCTGATAGCAGCAGATTTACCAAGTCACAGTGCAGCACTCATCACTTCAGGAACGCTTACAGTCGCTAACGGCGGTACCGGTGCAACCACGCTGGCCGCCAACAATGTGATTCTTGGTAACGGCACTAGCGCCGTGCAAGTCGTGGCGCCTGGTAGTAGCGGCAATGTCCTCACGTCAAATGGGACGACGTGGCAAAGCACTGCACTGCCATCTAGCGTTACCAGCGTCACGGGTACAGCTCCAATCGTAGTCGCCACTGGTACTTCCACACCAGTGATTTCTATGTTGCAAGCAAATGGCAGCACCAACGGCTACCTAAGCTCGGCCGACTGGACGACCTTCAATAGCAAACAAGCTTCTGGCAGCTATATGAGCTCTTTGACTGGCGATGTAACAGCGACGGGGCCAGGATCTGCAGCGGCTACACTTGCTGCCGTCGCGATCGCAGGGACGTCTACTAAAGTTACTTACGATGTGAAAGGCCGCGTGACCTCGGGTACGTCGCTAACGGCAGCTGATTTACCAAGTCACAGCGCAGCCCTCATCACTTCCGGCACTCTTGCAGTCGCCAATGGCGGTACTGGACTTTCGTCC
>CAIWTN010000027.1 GCA_903915625.1 uncultured Pseudomonadota bacterium
CAAATCTTTTGGAACTAATGGAAGAACCTGTGCCACTTGTCACTCGCCCTCTACTGGCTGGACCGTAAACCCAGCCGACATACAATCTCGTTTTCTAGCGACAAA
This sequence comes from uncultured Pseudomonadota bacterium, assembly GCA_903915625.1. Lineage (GTDB taxonomy): Bacteria > Bdellovibrionota_B > Oligoflexia > Oligoflexales > CAIYRB01 > CAIYRB01. Next base: position 106 of record CAIWTN010000027.1, read on the forward strand.
TGGCCTAGATCCGATCTTCAGAACCAATGACGGATCCAATTGCGCGAAAGCCGATGTCTCAACACCGGCGGCTCGTTGGCGTTCCTACTCGCTGCTTTTGAGTAAAGGTTTATTTCGTGTAGAGATGCCGATTCCGACTAATAGTGAATTCGAATTAATAGGTGCAACCGGCATATATTGTAACAACCCTATGGCAAGTAAGGTGCTACAGCTTTTCCGCCGTCCCTTACCCTCCACTAACCTTAAGTTCACTGCTGCAGTGATGTGGGATGGGCGTGAGTCTGTCACTGGCTTTACTGTAGCGCAGGCTTTGAATAAGCAGGCCAATGATGCGACGGTTGGGCACGCCCAATCCTTATCTCAGCTGCCGCAAGCAACTCGAGATGCCATTGTTGATTTCGAGACTAGTCTATTCACAGCCCAAGTTTCATCTCTAGCAAATTTGCTTGCAGATGGCGCTCGCGGTGGTCCACAAGTTATGGCTGCATTGCCATTTTCTATCGGAATCAATGACAATCCGATAAATCCAATTGTGTTCAATATTTTCGACGCTTGGAAGACGAGGGCTAGTTCGGCTGGTCAAGCAGCAATCGCTCGTGGCCAAACTGTTTTTAACACCAAGAAATTTCGCATCGTTGGCGTCTCTGGCCAAGACTCACAGGATTTCGTTGGTAGCTGTGCAACTTGTCATAACACACCAAACGTAGGTAGTTACTCGCTTCCGGAATTCTTTAATATCGGAATTGGTAGTGCAACTAGCCGGACGCCTGATATGCCTCTTTACACTTTAAGGAACAAAGTTACTGGTGCAACGATGGCGGTATCAGATCTTGGGCGAGCCATGGTCACTGGTAAATGGGAAGATATCGGTAGATTTAAGCCGTCTAATCTGAGAGCTGTGGCGACACGTGCACCTTATTTCCATGATGGCTCTGCAGCGAGTTTAGAGGACGTAGTTGGCTTCTATAGCAAACGGTTTAATATCGGCTTCACCCCGATGGAGCGTGCAGACCTAGTTGCATTCTTGAGATCACTGTAATTTCTTCAGATACCAATTGTTCGTTGTGACAGTCCGTTTTTGAGGAGTTCGCTAGGAATACAAGATTTAATCGATTGAATTAGTTTACTGAGTATCCCTGAGCGGACAAAAGAGTGATGGACAACTAGACTCACTTCTCGTGTCGGAATTGGAGTGGAAAAGGGAATGACGCTGCCGCTGCGGCGTGATTCCCAGCGGCGAGCTAGATCAGGAATTACGGTATAGCCATGACCAGTTTCTACAAGTCGGCAAAGAGTCTCTAAACTACCACTCGCAAATTGCAAATCACCCACCTTGGGGTTTTTGATCCGGCTCTGCCGACAGACACGCAAGGTTTGCTCGCGGAGGCAGTGGCCTTCGGCTAGTAGAAGTAAGTTTTCGTTTTTAAGGTCTTGGTCACTGACCGTCTCTAGTTTAGCTAATGCGCTCTGCTTAGCTGCATACACATAAAATGGCTCATTAAATAGGGGATGCTCGACCAGAGAGTCCTCTCCTAATGGCGTTGCTAATAGTCCGACGTCTAGCTTATTTCGTTTTAATGCCTCAATGATGTCCGAGGTCCGACTTTCCTCGATGATCAGTTGCACCTTCGGGTACGAGGATTGAAATTTAGCGAGAAACAGTGGAAGCAAATAGGGAGATAGTGTGGGGATCACGGCTAAGCGTAATTCGCCGGAGATCTCGTCTCGTGCTTCGCTGATAAGTTCCTCAATAGCAGCCGTTTGACTGATCACGACCCGGCTCTGATCTAAAATCTTTTGGCCGATTGGAGTCGGTTTGATTGGTTGTATGCTGCGATCGAAGATGACGACTCCGAGGTCGTCTTCCAATTTTTTGATCTGCATCGATAACGTTGGCTGGGTGACGTAACAGGCTTTGGCTGCTTGGCGAAAGTTGCCGTAGCGCTCTAGTGCCACAAGATAGCCGAGCTGGGTCAGTGTGATCATGGCCTACTTGCTCTCCAGATGACGGGACGCAGGGGTATTAACGCTCAATATTACGGGTAGTTGCCAATAGTATCAAGAAAATCTATCAACTTATAAATATTATAGATTTTATTGATTGACGGAAACATCCGATGATTGTTTTGAAAGCAAGAGAGAGGCACTCAGGCCTCGCTGCTCTCAAACCCAATAAACTTATGAAGGAGTCCACCATGGCTAGCATCATCAATTCAAAAATCCCAGAGTTCAAAGTCCAGGCTTATCACAACGACAGTTTCAAGACGGTGAGTAATGCCGATCTAAAGGGTAAGTGGTCGGTGTTCTTTTTTTACCCTGCCGATTTCACCTTTGTCTGTCCTACCGAATTGGGTGACATGGCCGACAAGTATGCAGAACTGAAAAAAATGGGAGTCGAAGTCTATTCGGTTAGTACGGACACCCACTTCACCCACAAAGCTTGGCATGATGCATCGGATACCATTAAAAAAATCCAGTTTCCCATGCTAGCTGACCCAACTGGGCATTTGTCGCGAGCCTTTGGTGTCTATATCGACGAGGAGGGCCTCGCCTACCGTGGCACCTTCGTCATAGATCCAGAGGGTGCGATCAAAATTGCCGAAATTCATGACAACGGGATCGGTCGTAATGCTGACGAACTAGTGCGAAAGATTCAGGCGGCTCAGTTTGTCGCGACACACAAAGGTGAAGTTTGCCCCGCGAAATGGCGTCCAGGTCAAGAGACTCTGAAGCCAGGCCTCGATCTTGTTGGGAAAATCTAAACTAGAGGGTGCGAGCAACACACTGCTCGCACTCCCTCATTCCAACTTTTACTTAAGGAGTTACGACCATGCTCGATCCAAGCATCATTAGCCAATTGCAGTCAGTGTTCAGTGGGATAACGAGCGCGATTGAGCTGGTCGTATCACCTAGTCACCATCCGCAGCAGGTTGAACTCGATGAGATGTTGGCATCGATTGCCAGTACATCGCCAAAGATCAGTGTCCGCTTGTCGGATAATTTGAGCGAGGTGCCAAGTTTTACAATTTACCGTGACGGAAAAGCAACCGGCGTCAATTTCCGTGGCATCCCAGGTGGACATGAGTTTACCTCGCTGATCGTTGCAGTCCTTAACGTCGCGGGTCTAGGTAAAATGCCAGACGATGGTTTAAAACAGCGGATTATGGCGCTTAAGTCTGGTCTTAAAATCAGAACCTATGTCTCGCTTAGCTGTGAGAATTGTCCAGATATCGTGCAGGGCTTGAACCGGATTGCAGTGATCAACCCCGGAGTTGAACACACGATGATCGATGGTGGCATGGTCCCAGAAGAGGTCGAAACACTTGGACTTCAGGGAGTACCTGCCGTCTATGTTGGTGACGAATTAATTCATTCTGGTCGCGGTGCGCTCGCAGATCTTCTAGCTAAATTGGAAGCTAAGTTTGCGGATCAAGATGCGGCGCAAGTTGTTCGAGAGCTTGGTCACTTCGATGTGGCCGTCATCGGCGGCGGGCCAGCTGGTGCTTCTGCCGCTATTTACAGCGCTCGCAAAGGGCTAAAGACGGTGATGATCGCTGAGCGTTTAGGTGGTCAGCTCCAAGAGACAAAGGGGATCGAAAATTTGATCTCTGTCGTCTACACAGAGGGGCCTAAGCTGTCAGCCAACTTCGAAGAACACATGCGGGCCTATCCAATACAGATACTCGAGCATCGGCGCGTGCGTATGATCAGCAACGACGCGGTGCGTCAGATTGAGTTGGAAAGCGGTGAGTCGCTCAGCTGTGATGCTTTGATTGTGGCGACGGGCGCCAAGTGGCGCGAACTCAACGTGCCGGGTGAGCGTGAGTATCTTGGCCGCGGCGTAGCATTTTGCCCTCATTGCGATGGACCGTTTTATAAAGATAAAAAAGTTGCTGTCATAGGCGGCGGTAATTCCGGTGTAGAAGCCGCAATCGATTTGGCTGGGATTGCCAGCGATGTGGTGCTCGTTGAATACGGGGATCAACTCAAAGCAGATTCAGTTCTGATCGATAAGCTAAAGTCACTTAGCAATGCAAAAATAATTACTAACGCTAAGACCAACGAGATTGTTGGTGATGGCAGCAAAGTAAATACTTTGGTTTATCAAGACCGCGCGAGTGGTGAAGAAAAGCGTTTGAGTCTGGATGGTGTCTTTGTCCAGATTGGTCTACTGCCCAACAGTGCGTTGGTTAAAGATGTGGTTGAGATTAACAAGTTCGGTGAGATCGTGATTGACCCTAAAGGTCGCACCTCGGCGACCGGAATTTATGCGGCCGGCGATGTGACGACGATACCATTCAAACAAATAGTCATCGCTATGGGTGAGGGTGCGAAGGTGGCGCTCACTGCATTCGAAGACCGGATGCGGCAGGGGGTCAGGCACTCGTTGTAACACCCTAAATTCACTTTATTTTTATTGATTTCAGCATGTTACGGCCAGTGCCTGACCCCAATTAACAATTAATTGCTTTTGCTACAGTCCATACCAAAGCGGTAACCATCGTCACGATAGA
>CAIWTN010000028.1 GCA_903915625.1 uncultured Pseudomonadota bacterium
GCATGATACATCCAGGTCTGCACCACATCGGGCCCAGACTCGCGTATTTCAGCGATGAGGCGATGAAAGGCCGAAATCGAAAAGCCTCCCCTGCGGGCACCCAGCGAAACGACACTGGCTCCGCTGGCGCGGATTTTGGCACCATGAATACCCTCATCCATCAGGCTGATGACGGTATGCGCTGCCGGATTAGAGCTTTGGCAGACTAACCTGACTAAAGCGCCTTCGGCGCCGCCCTGGTTCAAGCCGGTGATGACATGGGTGATGTTCATGGCTTGACCGCCGCATCCAGTACCGACAAGGTTTGATCTACCATTGCATCGACGCTGAAGTTTTCTTGAATGCGCTTTCGGCTACGTTCAGCCGACCATGTGGGCAAAGCATAAATAGCCTCACTGATAGTCGCTGCCAAGGCTTCGGGATTCTTCGGCGGCACAATCCAACCACAATCGCCCACAATTCGGCGACAGTCCCCCACATCGGTAGCCACCACCGGCAAGCCACAGGTCATGGCCTCTACAACAACATTCGGAAAACCTTCGGTCATCGAAGGTAAAACAAGGACATCAAGTGCCGAGTAGTCGGCCACGGGATTGTTACTATGCCCTGCCCAGATTAATTTATCAGATAGCCCTAATTGAATAGATTCATTCTTGAGGGACATCAGCAGCTCAGGATCACCGTCTCCTACGCAGACAAATCGTGCATTTGGGTGTTCATTCAAAACCCGGGCAGCAGCTTTGATAAAACTTGAGTGATCTTTGACAATATCAATGCGAGCAACGACACCGATTAAGGGAGAATGATCTTTCAGACTCCAATAATTTCTTTGGCTCAATCGTTTATTGGGGTCAGATCTAAATCGTGCGGTGTCAATACCATTAGAAATAATTTTGATATTCTTGTTTTTGTAACCTATAGATTCGATATAGTCTCGACCTGCATTGGAATTACAAATAATTCCTCTAGCGAATCGTGACATTGCAATCGATAGCCGATGTGCTGTTCGAATAAACGAGTCGTACTTACTCATGTCTTTTTGGCTGGCTCGAACACCCCAAAAAATAGGCGGCCTTCCTATGAGCAGCCACAGAGCACTGGCTACCAGATGTGCGCCTATAAATGTATAAATAACATCAGGTCTGTATTTTCTAATTGCTTCAATTGTCCGCAGCCCGAAGGCAGCGAAATCCCATCTTCCAGATTTCTTAAGGTCGAGAACCGGAACGCCGGCCTCATCGAGATCGGAACGGAATGGGCCACTTCCGTAATAAACCATGACAGCTACCGGAACACCGCGGCTATGCAGCGACTTGGCCAAAAGTACCAGCTGCCGCTCGGCACCTCCGGCATCCAGAGACCGGGTAAACAGCAGAACTCTCATTTTTGCACCGCCTCAAAGAGATCCAGCCACTGCTGACCAATCTTATCTAGATGGTAGCGCTCACGCACATAAGCGCTATGCGCGCCATACTGCTCAAGCAACTCAGGGCTTTGCATCAGGCTGCGCAGCGCATCTGCCAGGGCATCAACATCGTCCACCGGGGTAAGAATGCCCAGACGACCATCTTCCAGAATTTCACGTGGACCGCTTTCGCAATCAGTGGAGATACAGGCACAGCCCATGGCCAGGGCTTCGAGTAAGGCATTCGGAAAGCCTTCGAACCGCGAGGGCATGACAAAGATGGACGCCGCCTGGTAAATTGGGAAAATATCCCTCACAGCGCCCCTCAAAGATACAACTTCCGTTAGATCAGACGCCTCCAGCTCAGATTGCAGAAAGTTTCGAAGCTCGCCTTCCCCACAAATGATTAATCGCCATTCTGGAAAATCAGCATGAACTTTCTTGAACGCTTTGATAAGAATTTCGTGGCCTTTTTGGTTTTGTAGCCGACCGACAGAAAGTACGATTTTTTCTTTCTTATAACCTGATAAATCCTCGTTCACCGATATTGGATTAGCGATGACTTTTACTTTGTCTGTTTTCCATAGCGCGGCGCACTTCTTCGCTATGGACTGGGTCTGAACGACCAATGCATTAGCTGAATACCGGTATAGATAAGGCCTGATTGAACCTCGGACCACACCGATGGGGTGTTTGAATGGGTCAATGCGTTCACTGACAATTAACGGAATAGAAGTTCCGCTAAGCGCAATACCCGTCAGAATATTGGTTGAGTCCAAAAAAGAAAGCACTACCTTGGCTTCCATGATTGATTATCGCAATGAAAATGC